>NZ_JBHRSD010000025.1:0-36232 GCF_042643375.1 Pseudoalteromonas fenneropenaei | reverse complement strand
AACCTCGTGTGCCGCTCCAAACACTCACTTCGGTGTTTAAATTTGAAGTAAATTTTATGAAGCGGCACTAGCTCAGCTGGTAGAGCGCAACCTTGCCAAGGTTGAGGTCATGAGTTCGAACCTCATGTGCCGCTCCAAACACTCACTTCGGTGTTTAAATTTGAAGTAAATTTTATGAAGCGGCACTAGCTCGGCTGCATAGAAATAGACGCAACCTAGTTTGAGTCTAGATCTAAAAACAAAGAGTTAAATATGAAGCGGCACTAGCTCAGCTGCATAGGAATAGACGCAACCTAGCTTGAGTCTAAATCTAAAAACAACGAGTTAAATATGAAGCGGCACTAGCTCAGCTGGTAGAGCGCAACCTTGCCAAGGTTGAGGTCATGAGTTCGAACCTCATGTGCCGCTCCAACACTCACTTCAAGTGATTAAAATTCGAAGTAACTTAATGAAGCGGCACTAGCTCAGCTGCATAGAAATAGACGCAACCTAGTTTGATTCTAAATCTAAAAACAAAGAGTTAAATATGAAGCGGCACTAGCTCAGCTGCATAGAAATAGACGCAACCTAGTTTGGGTCTAAATCTAGAAACAAAGAGTTAAATATGAAGCGGCACTAGCTCAGCTGGTAGAGCGCAACCTTGCCAAGGTTGAGGTCACGAGTTCGAACCTCGTGTGCCGCTCCAATCTCTCCAAGATAAAATTCCCGATACCCTCTAGTGTATAATTTCCTTAGCCCCTTTAAATAAATCTTATTGCTTAATTTTAATGCTACGCGTAAAATACGCGCTCTTTCGGCCTTGTAACTATCGTTCCTTGCCTTAACCCGACCGGCCGAAACGGGACGAGGCTTAATTAACCGTAAGGAATATCCATGCGTCATTACGAAATCGTATTCATGGTTCACCCGGATCAAAGTGAGCAAGTACCTGGTATGATCGAGCGTTATACTGGTGCTATCACAGAAGCTGGCGGTACTATCCACCGTTTAGAAGACTGGGGTCGTCGTCAATTGGCATACCCAATCGAAAAGCTTCACAAAGCACACTATGTTCTTATGAACGTTGAAGCGCCATACGAAGTTATCAGCGAGCTAGAGACTTCTTTCCGCTACAACGATGCAGTGCTTCGTAACCTAGTTATGCGTACTAAAAACGCAGTAACTGAAGCATCTCCTCTTGCAAAAGAAGAGAAAAAAGAAGCAGCATCTGCTTAATCGTTATTGATTCTGAACCTTTGGCTCGGATGAGGGAATGATGCAAACAAATCCGTTTAGCAATCAATTCATATTATCCGGTGTAGTGTGTAAAACACCTAAATATAGTCAAAGTCCTGCTGGCATTGCGCATTGTCAGTTTGTTTTGGAACATCGTTCCACACAAATTGAAGCGGGTTTGGAGCGACAAAGTTATGTTCGACTCCAAGTGATTGCCAGTGGTGAAGAAATTCAGGCTCAAACACAGCATTTATACGTTGGTCAGGTAGTACAAGTTAGCGGTTTTTTAAATCGCCACGAAAGCCGTAACGGCTTGAGTCAACTGGTATTGCATGCCCAGCATATTGAAAGAATTAATTGAGGAATTACTCATGGCACGTTATTTCAGACGTCGTAAGTTCTGCCGTTTCAAAGCAGAAGGCGTACAACAAATCGATTACAAAGATCTGGCTACTCTTAAAAACTATGTGACTGAAAGTGGCAAAATCGTACCTAGCCGTATCACTGGTACTAGCGCTAAATACCAGCGCCAGTTAGCAGCAGCTATCAAACGCGCTCGCTACCTAGCCCTTCTTCCATACACTGACTTACACAAGTAAGCAGCGGTTTAACAGTTTTTAAAAGGTGTAGAGACATGCAAGTTATTCTACTAGACAAGATCGCAAACCTAGGTAACTTGGGTGACCAGGTTGCTGTTAAATCTGGCTACGCTCGTAACTTCCTTTTCCCACGTGGTAAAGCAGTTCCAGCGACTCAAGCTAACGTTGAATCTTTCGAAGCACGCCGTGCTGATCTTGAAGCAAAAGTAGCTGAAGTTTTAGCTGCTGCTCAAGCTCGCGCTGAGAAACTAGCTGCACTTGCAGAAGTAACTCTGGTTTCTAAAGCTGGTGACGAAGGTAAACTTTTCGGTTCAATCGGTACTCGTGATATCTCTGATGCTATCACTGCGGTTGGCCTAGAAGTAGCTAAGTCAGAAGTTCGTCTTCCACACGGTGTAATCCGTGAAACTGGCGAATTCGACGTTGCTATCCAACTTCATAACGAAGTGACTGCGACGATCAAAGTAATCGTTATTGCTGAAGCTTAATTAATTTATCCATAGGCTCCTGCCTGTGGATATAAGCTTAAAGCTAAGAATGCCGTGCACTTGTGTACGGCATTCCTTTTCAAAAAGCTCATAATAATAACCAGTCCAAGGAACAGACTAACACGCGTTGATATATGTAATGCGTTGTACCTGTTAAAGTTACTTATACTCATGATATCCTTGCAAAAGGATGCAGTATTTTGATTTACAAATGAATAGCAAAAATGTCATGATTGAATGACAGCGCTATCATCTTTGGTTTGGAGGTTATGATTGCGCAATCATCGGCACTTTACATCATCACATGCTCAAACAGCGGGTTTCACTTTGGTGGAAATTCTTGTCGCACTCGCGATATTGGGTATTTTATACAGCTTGGCCATGCCAAGTTACAGTCGCTATTTGCAAGAAAGCCGTCGCAGCGAAGCGCAACAACTCGTGTTGCAACAAGCTGCTGCATTGGAGCGCATTTATAGTCGTCAGGGTGGCTATCCGAAAACGTTTAGCGCAACCATAGGTGATTATTACGACCTAAGTTATACCCCAAGTGAAGAAGTGACCCCTGACCGTTATCGCGCGTTTGTATTGACTGCCACGCCTAAATCCGGCTCTGCGCAGGCAGCAGATAGATGTGGTGCACTTAGTTTTAATCAACAAGGTGTCAAAACACCCAGTAGCGATGATTGTTGGAAGTAACGCTATGAAGCAGCGTGGTTTTACTTTAATGGAGCTGATGATAGGAGTCGCCATTGTGGCTATTTTAGCTGTCATTGCCATGCCTTCATTTGTGCAACAAATCAAACAAGACCGGATTGTCACGCAAGCTAACCAAGTACAAGCTTTATATCGGTTTGCTCGCAGTGAAGCGGTAAAACGCGATACGTCTTTGCAATTGAAGGTGGTTGATGGAAGTTGGTGTGTGGTGGAAAGTATCGCCGGTAAAGACGTTGAACTCAGGCGTTTTTCGCTTGAGCACAGCAGCTTAAGTATCAATTTGAGCGCAGTGAGTTTTGACTCAAGTGGCGGTGTCAGTGCACCAAGCAATATTCTGATCACAGATAATGATACTAGTACTACAGATTATCGTTTTTGCAGTTTGATCAGTGGGCAAAGCTGGTTGGTTGCGGGAGCCGCGACATGTTAAAACCAGCAATAAAGCAAGCGCAGGGTTTTTCCCTACTAGAAATTATGATTTCAATTGTCGTGGCAGGAGTTGCATTGCTCGGCCTTGCCGCGACGCAGCTCAAGTCCTTGCAACTGGCGACCAATAGTTACCACTATACTTTGGCGTTGATCCAAGCACAAAATGTGATAGAGCAAACTTGGGTTAATTTATGTGCGCTTCAACACGCGCCGGGCAATTATTGGCAGTCAGCGGCGTTTGTTGCTGCTATTCAGCCACAAGACAGCATCTTTGCCTTCAAAAACTTACCAGCCAGTTTCAGTACAGAAATGTTGATTGAAATTACTTGGCATGATGCTCGGATGACAGATCAAAGCGCCAATGCAGTTGCCTTGAATGCACAGTTTCCAACGATGCCAGCGAGTTGTTATGTTGCACCAGCAGGTACATAAGGGTTACACCTTAATTGAGTTAATGGTTGCCTTAGCTGCTGGCGCTTTTTTGCTTTCGGGTGTGGCAATGTCTTACTCCGCAATTAAAAGCACGATTGTGGTGAGTAAAGAGTTGGAATTGGCACAAGAAGTCGTGCGTTATAGCAACCAGGTTTTAACCCGCAGCATCAAACAAGCAACATCAACTCCTTTGGTGAGTAACGCAGGTGCGGTACTCACTATTACGCAGGACGCCAATACGATCAGTTGTACTGGTTCGGTTATCACCACAGCGTATACCGAAGTTTATCAACAAGAAGGTGAGTTTTTGGTGTGTGATGTTGGTAACGGTAAGGTGCAATTGTTGAAGGGTTTAGCTGCTTTAACGTTTGCACAAAATGCTGAATTAACAAGTATTACTATCCAAGCGAAAAATATGCCAGCACCTATGGCTGCTGGGGTGCGCATCGATATTGCGGCAACGCAGTCAGTCGTCCGTCGCGCGTTTCCGTAGTACTTTTTGGTCAATAACGTAGAGGTATTGCATGCGTAGAGAACGCGGTTTTACGCTGATGACAGTCATGGTGTTGACGGCGATGGCCAGTGTCGTGGTATTCGCAGCCTTAAAAGAATCCATAGTACAAGAGCGTTTGAGTGGTAACTTTCAAAAAGACCTCAATGCGCGTTTACTGGCGGAAAAAGGGGTATATGACCATATCAACGAGCTGAATCGTCAGTTGTCAGGAGACCCAACACTCACCTTACAGCGTTTGGTGGATGAGCATGGCAAACATACTGGGCAAGGTTTGGTTGGTAGTGATGCGCAGTTTGATTCCACATTGGCGATTAGTGCCAGTGGCGAGCTAGAAATCACCAGCATCGGTGCTCGGCATCAAAAAGACGCTGTGGCGAGCATAGTGGCACGCTTTCGCTTTGAACCTGGGGTTAATGAGTCCGTTTTTGGTAATGCAGTGACGGGATGCAAGGGCGTTAACTTATCAGGGAGTGGTGAGGTCGATAGCTATGACTCCTCGAAAGGTACGTACGAAGAGACCAAAACCAATGATGGTGATGTAAATACTGTGGTAGGTGATGCTGACGTCGTACTATCAGGTCACTCCCCTATCAAAGGGGATGTACAAGCATCGGGCGTTATTTACCTGAAAGGCTCGTCACCTGTTATTGGTAATGTGCAGTCAAATACTGGGGTGGATATTTCCTACGGTAATGGCGTGCGTGTAGAAGGCAATGTACTTACTCAAGGCTTCTTTATGCACCGTGGCGGTAGTATCACAGGCTATGTGCGCGCCAATGGTGATGCCACCATGAAATGGGGCAGTCAAATCTTGAATCAGGATAACGATGAGTTCGCCATCCAATACGGCGGCAAAGGCAGCTTTGATGATACAGCGACTCATAGTCAAAATGGTGTGCCTTATAGCAACAGTCGCTTTAAGGTAAACCCTAACGTAGCAGCAGTAAAAGTATATGATCCTAATTCACCGGATTACGACCCTGCCAACCCTGACAAAGAATGCGACCCTTTGGCACTTCCTTTTAATATGCCAGAGGTGATGCAAAACAGTCATAGATTTACGCCTTTTTCAGTGGGGCCAACGCAAGTTTATCAATTTACTCCAACGCAAGGGGATTTTGTGAAGAATGGCCGTGGGGGGATTCGCACTGCGAGCAGCCAATCTATCTATTTGTTCAACGCCCTTACGCAAAATAAAGGTGAAAACAAAGAATCCTCACAATTGGTGTTTGGCCTCAAAGGGGTAAATCTGACCAGTGATGGAGTGGTCAATATCAAAGACGGTGATGTGATTTGGCTTGTTGATGGTAACTTTACCATGTCGGGCGATACTCGTATTAATATAGCCAAAAATAGCAGTTTAACTGTGTTTGTTACGGGTAAAGTCAATTTAGGCGCCAGTGCGCGAGTGGTGGCTGAAAAAGAAGGGATCACTGCGAGTGGTTTTCCATCACTGAGCTTTTTCTCCTCCTATAAAGGTAACGATGGCTTTATCTTTAGTGGCGATAGCGACCTCTACGCAGCCATCTATGCGCCGACCTCGCTTATCACGCTTAAGGGCAGCGGTGAGCTGTTTGGTACAGTACGAGGGGCATCCATCAATGCCAGTGGTGGCAGTGGTGTGCACTTTGACAGTGCCTTAAAGAACCTCAAAATTGGCAATGGCAGTGGGGTCAAAAAGCCTGCTAAAGTCACTTTCCTGGGTTGGTCTTATAAACCTAACAGCGAACCTGTTGCCAAAGACGAAACCAGTGAAGACGCCAAATAATCTCAAAAAGCGCTATTAATAAAAAATAGCGCTTTTTTTTGCACCGCTTTAAACCTTCTGTGATCTAGCCGCGTCTTATTAGTCAAATCAGCTTAATTACACGTTACTGAGCTGTAGCCACATTACTTGGTATTGCAGGCGTATAGCAAGTAACCTTACTATAAAGCTGACAATAAAAACTATTAATACGGAAAATCAATATGTTGGTTGATGCCAAACAAGCATTTCTGGATGAGCAGGAGCAAGTCTTGATCACTCGCTGTCAAAGCGGCTGTCAGTCAGCTTTTGCCAGCTTGTACGAGCGCTATGGCAATAAGGTGTACGCCCTAAGCCTGCGTCTGACAGCGGACCGAGAACATGCTGAAGATGTCAGTCAGGAAGTCTTTATTCAGCTTTGGCACAAAATTGGCCAGTACCAAGGTCAATCGAAGTTCAGCACTTGGCTCTACAGTGTGACCAGTAATATCGCGGTGAGTTATCTGCGTAAACAAAAAAGCTGGTTACAGAAAGTGGTGAGCATTGAAGACAATGGCATGGACGTCGAAGCGTTAAGTGAATGTCCAATGCTGGGTGGGCTAGATAAATTGATAGTGCGTTTGCCCGAGCGGGCGCGTTTAGTGTTTGTACTGCACGCCGTAGAAGGTTACCGCCATGAGGAAATTGCAGACATGTTAGGTATGGCAGTGGGCTCGAGTAAATCGCAGTTTCATCGCGCACGGCAGCTAATGCAGGAGTGGTATGAGAATGAGTAAAGAATCTTTTGACGCTTTTTTACAGCGTGAATTAAAACAACTGCCAGAAGCGCTAGAGCCGCAACGTGATTTATGGACTGGCATTGAACGCGCAGTCAATCAAGAGCAGCAGGTTGCCGTTAAAAAGACCAATCATAGACCTTGGCTTGGTGTGGCGGCCTGTATTGGCGCCGCCGCAGTGAGTTGGTCACTGACCTTAAAAACTCAGCCAGACAACATGTTGGTGATAAGCGATGTGTTTGAAACGCAAAAACAAGGTTTATTAGTGCAATACGCCGGTCAGCCTGCCTTGACAGATAACTGGCAAGTACAATTGGCTGAGCTTGAATCAGCTGAGCAGGCGATTAAACAAGCGCTAAAAAGCGATCCGCAAAATGCCGCGCTGCTGCGTATGTTGTCACAAGTTTATCAGCAACAAATTGACTTAATTAATAAAGTTCATCAGCCCCAATGGCAACAGATTTAGGAAGAAAGCTATGAAAAACATCATGTGTACTTTGGCCCTGGTGCCTGGATTATTGGCTTCGTCGCTGGCTTTGGCGGGAGAGCAAATTGATCGGCAAATCGACGTGCCAAAAGACGGCAAAATTATTATCGAAAATGACCGCGGTGAGGTAGAGATCCGTGCTTGGAATGAAGCCAGCTTTAAAGTCAGCGGTGAGCTGGATGACTTAGCTAAAGGCTATAAGCTCGAAACACGCGGACAAATCACCGAATTTATCGTCGATATGCCAAAACGAAATGGCCGCTTTAGTAAAGACGGTGATGGCTCTAAACTCGTGATCTACATGCCAACGCAAAGCGCCTTGGAATTAGAAGGGGTGAGCTTAGATGTCACTTTGGCAGAGCTTAGCAATCACACCAGTATCAAGACGGTTAATGGCAATATCAAAGCCAAACAGTTAAGTGGCAAAACCAACTTAGCAACGGTTAATGGCGATATCGACAGTCATAATTTAGACGGCGATATTCACTTAGAAACGGTCAACGGCAATATCAACGACAAGGCCTCGTCTGGTTATCTGCGTATTAATGCGGTGAATGGCGAAATTGAAAGCCACAGTAAAGCCCACCAGGTTAAATTTGAAAACGTGAACGGTGAGGTGGAGCTTACTTTAGAAGACTTAGCTGAGCTTGATTTTAATACCGTCAATGGTGAGGCGACCATCAAAGTACTCAAATTGGCTGACGATGCGCGCATTGACATGAATAGCGTAAGTGGTGATGCGACGCTTTTACTCCCAAAAGGGGTGTCGGCAAACTTTGATATCCAGACTCATGCTGGTGGTAGTATTCGCAACCAACTTAGCGATGAAAAAGCATCGAAAGCGAAATACGGCCCATCTAAGCGGCTTAGCTTTAGTACCGAAGGTGGCAAAGGTAATGTCGAAATTGACACGGTCAGTGGGACTATCACCATAAAATCGCATTAATCCCTACACCGCCAAGATCCGCTATAAGTGGGTTTTGGCGGTTATTTCATTTCTGTGTACAGTTATTGTGGGAATCGGTTTGCAGATTGCGTTTGAGCCGATAGAATAGAGGGTCTATTCAAAGGTCATGAGACCCAGGTAATCAGCAAAATGGCAAGACCGGATAAACAAGTCGAATCGTTAAAAGTCCCACCCCATTCAATCGAAGCCGAACAGTCTGTACTCGGTGGCTTAATGCTCGACAACGAGGCATTTGACCGCGTTGCAGAGCTGGTAGTAGCGCAAGATTTTTATACCCGTACCCATAAGCTTATCTTCCAAGCAATGGAAAGATTAGTGGAAGAGGGTCAACCAATCGATCTTATTACCATCTCGGAAATGCTGGAAAAGAACAACCAGCTCAGTAGTGTGGGTGGTTTTGCCTATCTTGCTGAAATTGCTAAAAATACTCCGAGTGCGGCGAACATCGATGCGTATGCGTCTATCGTACGTGAGCGCGCAGTCGTGCGCGAAATGATAGCGGTGGCTAACGAAATCGCAGAAGCGGGTTTTAACCCAGAAGGCCGCAACAGTCATGAGCTGCTCGATTTAGCTGAAAGTAAAGTATTTAAAATTGCTGAGCAGCGTTCTAAAAGTACCGAAGGTCCGCAAAGTATTCATGCGATTTTGGAAAAAACCGTCGATAAAATCGAAGAGTTGTACCAATCACCGCAAGATGGCGTGACTGGGGTCAGCAGTGGTTATTCTGATCTCGATAAGATGACTGCGGGTTTACAGCCATCAGACTTGATCATAGTCGCAGCACGTCCATCGATGGGTAAAACTACTTTTGCCATGAACTTGTGTGAACATGCTGCGATGACGCAAGATAAACCTGTGCTTATCTTCTCTCTAGAGATGCCTTCAGAGCAGATCATGATGAGGATGCTTGCGTCACTTGGTCGTATTAACCAAACCAAAGTTCGTACTGGTCAGTTAGACGATGATGACTGGGCGCGTTTGTCGTCAACCATGGGGTTGTTGATGGACAAAGGTAAAATGTATATCGACGATGCGTCGGGTTTGACCCCCACCGACGTGCGCTCGCGTGCGCGCCGTGTTGCCCGAGATCATGGTGGCATTAGCATGATCATGGTCGACTATTTGCAGCTGATGCGCGTGCCGAGCTTGTCCGACAATCGGACGTTAGAAATCGCCGAGATCTCGCGGTCATTAAAAGCTTTAGCTAAAGAATTGCAGTGCCCTGTGGTGGCGCTATCACAGCTAAACCGTACCCTAGAACAACGGGCAGACAAACGTCCAGTCAACTCGGACTTACGTGAATCAGGCTCTATCGAGCAGGATGCCGACTTAATCATGTTTATTTATCGTGATGAGGTCTATCACGAAGACAGCCCAGACAAAGGCATTGCCGAAATTATCATAGGTAAGCAGCGTAATGGTCCAATCGGTAAGGTTAGGTTAACTTTCCAAGGACAATACTCACGTTTCGATAATTACGCCGGTCCGGCCTTTGATGATGAATATTAATGCGTTTAGTAGCAGCAGAAATTGATTTACAGGCGCTTGCTTTTAATTTAGCGCGCACCAAAGAAATTGCGCCGCACAGTAAAGTGATGGCGGTGCTAAAAGCCAACGCTTACGGCCATGGTTTAGTGAAAATCGCCCAGCATCTGCAAGAGGCAGATGCCTTTGCCGTAGCGCGTATTGATGAAGCGTTGGCGCTGCGTGCTGGGGGGTTAACCAAGCCTATCGTATTGCTAGAAGGGTTTTTCCACCATACGGATTTGCCTATTCTGCTTGCCAATAATTTCCAAACCATTATTCACGATGAATCACAGCTACTGGCATTAGAGCAAGCACAGCTAGACGCACCTATCGCAACTTGGCTGAAAGTGGATACCGGCATGCACCGATTGGGCATCGAGCCGAGCCGCTTTGCAGAGTTCTATCAACGTTTAAAAGCCTGCAAAAATGCCAAACCACAAGTTAATTTGATGACTCATTTTGCTTGTGCAGATGATTTGCAAGATAGCAAAACCAATGAACAGTTACAGCAGTTTCAAACCTTAGTCGCAGCGCAGCAGGAGGCGTTATGTTTGGCCAACTCGGCAGGCATTTTAGGTTGGCCACAAGCCCATGGTGACTGGGTTAGACCTGGACTGATGCTCTATGGCGTGTCACCTATGGTTGGTGGGCGAGCTGCACAGCATGGACTCAAGCCGGTGATGCGTTTAACCACTAAAGTGATTGCGATCCGTAAAATCGCCACGGGTGAAAAAGTGGGTTATGGTAGTCGCTGGCAAAGTCCTTGTGATACCCATTTAGCCGTGATTGCGGTGGGCTATGGCGATGGTTATCCAAGACACGCAAAAGCCGGCACACCTGTGATGATAGCCGGACGCCGCTATGGTATTGTCGGTAGTGTCTCGATGGACATGATAACCGTTGATATCGGTGACAATGCGGCTGGAATAGCCATTGGCGACAGTGTTGAAATGTGGGGGCCGGACTTGCCAGTGGAAGAAATCGCGGAATGTGCCGGTACTATTCCTTATGAGCTGCTCTGTAACGTGACACCAAGAGTCAGCTACGAATATATCAAAGGCTAAATGAGGTTAGCCAAGTTCCCCTTGCAAGGTGGCGATAATTTTCCGCGCGCCACCTTGGTCACGATGCTCGCCTAAATAAATTCCTTGCCAAGTTCCAAGCTGTAATCGACCATCAGCGACAGGGATAGTTACTGTTACGCCCAAAATACTCGATTTAATGTGCGCAGGCATATCATCATCACCCTCATAGTCATGACGATAGTAACTTTGCCGTTCTGGAACGAAGTGATTAAAATGGCTTTCCATATCCATTCTTACTGTAGGGTCGGCATTTTCATTGATGGTCAGACTGGCAGAAGTATGTTGTAAAAACAACGTCAGTAAGCCACAGCGATAATGCTGCAACTGTGGTAATTGATTGAGTAGCTCATTATCAATAAGATGAAAGCCCCGCGAGCGAGGCTTCAAAGTGATTGTAGTTTGATACCAACTCATAGTTTGATACCAACTCATAGTTTGTCGAAGCTGACTTCAATGTTTGCATTGCCGTCTGCTGAAGTAAAAGGCATTATAATTTTTGGGCCATCGCATTTATGCGTAATCGTATGACCAGAACCTGAAACCACAATAGGTGTGGCCATGTCAAAATCATAGCCTTTCTCGCCCAGTAAATTCTTTGCGCCACCGGTAACCATATTAGTGATTTCACCAACCATATCGGTGACTTCTTCATTAATGCGGTCTGGTCGTTCCCCTAGCATACGTTCCATAATCGCCAAAGCGAGACTTTCGTCAAAGGTAATGGAGAACGAACCGCGAGTTTGTGGGCCAACCATGCCAATTAAGCCAGAGACATCACCACGTGCGACTTCATCCTTTTTAACTTTTGGTTTTCCTGGTGTTAGCTCGGTATTTGCCATTGTCGCCAACACATTGATTAGAGAAGATAAAAAAGGGTTTATGAACTCTACATTCATGCTTATTTCCCTTACGAGTCAGTATTCATTTTAATGGCTTAATATTAAGTGTAGTGACGATTTGGCTTCCTGCACTTAATCTTTGCACTTTTCACAACGGCCATGTGCTTCAATGGTTTGTCCGGTAACGGAGAAACCGCGCTCGGCTGCCAAGGCGTTTAATTCGTGAGATAACACTCCAGAGTGTAGTTCATCAACTTGACCACAGCTATCACAGATCAGCAACTGCACTGGATGATTATGATCGAAATGATGGCACAGCATAAACGCATTTGTGCTCTCTATTTTGTGGATAAATCCAAGCTCGGCTAGAAAATCTAAAGCACGATAAACCGTAGCAGGCTTAGCACTGGATTCAGTTAATTTTAGTTCTTCCAGCAAATCATAAGCACCTACACCGCCTTGACGGCTAGCCAAGAGGCGAAAAACTTTTTCCCTAATTGGGGTAAACCGCGCGCCGCGGTTATCGCACACTTGCTTGGCCTTGCTTACTAATAATTCTACATTCATGCTCTACATCCTTACGCTATGAAGAGATACTAACATATTCTGGTTATTAGTCTGCATAGCATAAAGTTTTTTCCGTTTGCATTATCCTAACCAAAGTTCGAATTCACTACAACTCATGGGTTTAGCCAATAAAAACCCTTGACCAATATCACAGCCAAAATGGTCTAATTGTTTTAACTGCGCAAGCGTTTCAATACCTTCGGCGACCACTTTAAGGTGCAAGCCATGTGCCATACTGATAATCGCACTCACCAGCTCTTGGCCTTCTTTGTGATCCATATCTTGAATAAAAGCTTTGTCAATTTTGAGCACATCAAATGGATATTGGCGCAGATAACTGAGTGATGAGTAACCCGTGCCAAAGTCATCCATTGAGAGTTGGAAGCCCATGGCATGCAGATAATGTAATTTGCCATGCAATTCGTCATCGCCACTGAGTAGCACGCCTTCTGTAATCTCTAATTCTACCAATTTGGGGGAGGTGTTAGTTGAACCGACAATATGTTGAATATCCGAGAGAAGATTTGGGTCGCGAAATTGGCGTGGCGATAAATTTATTGCGATACGAAATGGTTGCTCCAGCTTAGCTTGCCAATATTTGGCTTGCGTCAGGGCGTGTTCCATGACGAATTTACCCAGCTCTATAATGGTGCCATTTTGTTCGGCGATGGGAATAAATTCTGCTGGTGAGACACTACCAAGCGTCGGGTTGTGCCAACGTAATAATGCTTCTGCACCAATAATACTTTGATCATATACCGAAAATTGCGGTTGATAGTAAATACTAAACTCTTGGCGTTCAAGTGCGCCTTGTAACTGCTCTTCCAGTTTCAAGCGCCGATTTAACTGCTCGCTCATTTGGGTTGTGTAAAAATTATAGGTATTGCGACCACGGGCTTTGGCGCTATACATGGCTGAGTCAGCTCTGCTCAATAATTCATTGGCGAGCAAACCATCTTGCGGATAGAGTGCAATGCCAAGGCTGAGAGATACGTTAAATTCGCGCTGTGCTAACTTGATTGGGCTGCGAAACAGTCGCACTAAATTATTTGCAATTGGCGAGATATCTCGGTCGTTGTGAATGTCTTTCAGCAGCACGATAAATTCATCACCACCTAAACGAGCCACGGTATCTTGTTCGCGTAGCGCTGCCTTTAAGCGTTTAGCCGCCTCAACCAGCAATTGGTCGCCGATTTCATGGCCTGCTGAGTCATTGACCTTTTTAAAATCGTCGAGGTCAATAAAAAAGACTACAACGGACATTTTGTTGCGCTTTGCTTCTATGAGCATTTGCGCCAGTCGCTCTAATACTAAGTATCGGTTGGGGAGACCGGTTAGGCTATCATAAAAAGCATGGCGGAAGATCAGCTCTTCTTGGCGTTTTTGCTCCGTTACATCGCGGACAATAATCGCAACCTCATTGAGGTTTTTGATTGGGCTGATCCGCGCTTCAAAATATCTGTCACTGTGGTTGATGTGCATTTGGTAATCCACAGTGGTAAGTAAGTTGTTTTTGAGGGTGTCGGTAATGGCCAATTGAAACTTGTTGGCAACCTCAGTTGGCAGCACAGCAGAAATATGTTTGTTGACAAAAAGTTCCGGTAGCAATTTAAGATTATGATCGGGCGCGCTATGGAATTTCACTATGTCGCCATGTTGTGTGACGACAAAGAGGAGATCGGGTAAGGCGTTGAGAAAACTGGTAAGTAACTCTTGTTGTGTGATTGCATGATTTTTTGCTTGACGTAATGCGGAGATTTTTTCGTCTAGCTCTGCCGCCATCACATTGAAGTTTTCAGCAAGGGTCGCAAACTCACCGTCGCCTTCTATTTTCATCACGGCTTGGTCGCCTCGTTGCGCCAAAAAATGGGTTGCATCTATCATTTCAGCAATGGGCTTCATCACGAAATAGCGAATAAACAGGGTTAAAAATAGCGTAATGAGTAGAACAAAAAATAAACTAAAGAGGCTTTTGTTAATGGTTTGCTGTTTGAGCACTTTAATGTCTTGATGGAGCGTATACTGGGCAAATATCACGCCATTACTAAGCGGCCGCAGTGCTGTGTCACTGCGCGCCGTGGTATAGGGGAAGTAGATAAAAAAGCTCTGTAAATGGGGGTTAAAGTCGATGACAGGTTTGCCGGATTGTTGTGCGGTCGTGGTGTAAGTGGGTGACGCAGGTAGTTCCGTTTGCTGCAGTTCAAACCCAACATAGCGCTTTTTCAAACTAAATTGAATAATCCCTTGTTGATCGGTCGCGATGAGATAACGATAGCGGCTGTTAAGCCCATTGTTTTGGAACAAGCGTTGTAAATCAGTGAGCTGATTGGTTCGCAAGTGATGCTGCATTTCTCGGCTTAATGCTGTCATTTGGTTGAGCAGCTGCACATGGCTCTGCTGTAATAACTGTTTGCGTTGATCTTGATAGGTGTGGATCAAAATCCCAGACATCACCAAGAGTAAAGTGATGCAGGTCCAAATCGGGAGCCAAAGCCGAATGGGAATGGAGCGGATCACTATCACTGTTTGGCTCCGTGTTGCTGATTGGCATATTGCTTAACAAATTGGTCATTGATAAAGGCGTCGGTATTAAGCGGTCGCTTTAACAGCTTGCGCGTCAACATAGTATGCTTAAGCTCGGCGAGGGTTGTATGAATACCACCGGCCGATGCAAGAAAATGTTGATTCAAAGCTAAATCTGCCCAGGTTATGCCCAAACTAGCTTGATGCAATTGCCTCGTAGGGATTTTCAACAAGCGCTCCAAAGTTTGCCATGACTCTTCAGGCGCTTCAGTCATCTTTGTTCTGGCGGCGAAATAATGGTTGATCAGCTGCTGTAATTGTTGCGGCTGTTCCTTGATAACTTGTCTATGAGTCACAAGTACATCGACAATTAAATTGGGCATTTGCGCGCTGCTAAAGAGTATTTTCGCACCTTGCTCAAGCAAATGTGTTTTCATTGGGTCAAAGGTGACGAGTGCATCTGTTTGTTGATAGCAAGCGGCATGGTCATCCAAAGTGCAGCTACGAATGGTGATATCAGCTGGAGTCAAACCCGCCTTTTTCAACGCGCTATCCAATACCAGCGCACCCACAGCGCTGTACTCTACAGCGATGGTTTTACCTTTTAACGCTGCAATTGAAGGTATATCTGGTTTTGCCAACAACACATCTGAACCGTTGGAAATATCAAGAACGAGAATGACCTGAATGTCAAAATCATCTTCTAGTACGGTCATAGCTTCATCTAAAGTCAAGGCCGCTACCTCAATTGCCCCAGAGCGAAAGGCATGTATGACTTCAGATGCGGATGACATTTCGACCAAGTGGATTAGATCAGGCTCAAACAGCCGCATATCGTCAGCTAGATACAGTGGGGTGTAACCAATCCAAGTATTTGCCGCAACGCGCAAGTAGCTTGGGTGATCTGAAGAGCAGCTTATAGCCGCTAAAGATAACACTAGCATGAGTAACCAATGTCTAACCTTAACTCGCGCACTTTGTGGCATCAGTTTATGCACCTTTAAATTGATTTCTTTGCTTTTTATCAAGTGTAGCTGAAGTTTGCAGATGCAAAAGTGCAACGCCAGTGCAAGTTCGATGCTAAGTCAGCTCCCGCCAACTTTAGATAAGGTTAGTGATGACATCACAATAAATGGATAGTATGGCGCGAGTTATTGGTGGCTATTTTTTGCACAAAAAGGTATTCCATCCCCTCACTCATTGGCAATAAATCAAGAGGTTATTCGATATCGATTATTGCAATAAAGTTAATTTTTGTCTGGTGGTTAGTTTTCGTAATTGCTTTGATTTATCGAATAAATTAATAAATTAATAAATTACATATGCTTATATTACTTATGAGGCAAAAAAATAAAATTTTTGCAATAACATAAGGTTATAAAAATGTTTACAAAATGTAATTTTAAAGTCTTATTTTGTGCGTTATATTGGAGTTTCTACTCAATTCTTGATGTTTAATTAAATAATTGTGGTACTCCAATCAGTGACAGTGATGCACTGACAACAGTTAATTGCATTAACGGAGTGTATATGCAGAAGGTAACGCTTTTTGGCATGCTAATAAGTGCAGTGATGGCACCTAGTTATGGCGCGCAGCAAATAGATTTATTTAATCAAGTCGCTTTGTTACAGAGTGAAAAAAATAGCCAGATGGCATTCAAAGCAACACTGGCAAGTGAGCGAGCAAAAGTATTCAATCGCTTAAACCAACTGCTCGGTGATAAGCAAATGTTGCATGTCATCGCGACTGAAACGCAAGGTAAACAAAGCATAGTGAACCTCAAACAAAGCTACCAAGGCGTGACGGTCTGGGGGCACGATATTGTGTTGTTGTTTGACGAGTCACAGCAGCTTGAGCAGGTTTATGGCGTGTTACAGCAAGGGTTAGCAGCTGACCTAGGTGAGTTAAAATCTGTATCCGAGTTACAGCTCAAAACCTTGTTAGCTGAGTTCAAAATCCGTTATTTCGGTCAACAAAATCGACTTTTTAGCAATGAACAAATCGACACGGTTATTTTTGTTGATAAAAACGGTACGGCACATCACGCTGCTCGGTTAAGTTTTTTTACTGATTTAACTAGCGGCGATAGCCAACCGCAAAAACTCTTGGTCTTTATCGACTTAGCTACTGGCGAAGTGTTAGAGCAACTAGACGAATTACAACGGAACACACTAGAAGGTGGCAGTGGCCCATCGGGCAATGCCAAGCTGCCTCGTACCGACTTTAACCAAGCGGGCTATGTGCAATATCCACCCAGCACCTTTGTGGTGGCAATGGATGATTCTGGTCAAGCAAACCTCTGTTATTTTGACGCCAAAAACGTCGAAACCCGAGATTATAAACACGGCACAGCCGCGGTTTCCAAGCCTTATAGCTATGATTGTAGTAGCTCAACACGCAACGACTATAAACTTTATCACGGCGCCAATTCACCACTGAATGATGCCCACTACCACGCTCAGCTGACGAGTCTGATGTATGAAGCGTATCTTGGTCATAAACCCTATTTTGAGCGCAAGATCATTCAAAATGTGCACTATGGCTTAAACATGGATCAAGCCTTCTATGAAAATGGTCAAGTGTACCTCGGCGATGGTGATTTTCTGTTTTACCCTATGGTTGCTCTCGACGTGGTAGCGCATGAGATCTCGCATGGCTTTACCGAAGAGTTTGGTACCTCAACCCCCAAATCCATGTTAACTGGACAAGCGCGAGCGATTAACGAAGCGTTTTCGGACATGGCAGGGGAAGCGGCGGAGTTTTTCCAATCAGGTAGCAATGACTGGAAGAGTAATCATGAAGCATACCGGATTGATGATGCGCTACGTTACTTTGCCGACCCACGTCAGGATGGCAGCTCTATTGCTCACGTAAATGACTACGACAATACCGTCACGGCTCATCATGGCGCCGGCGTATTTAACAAAGCCTTTTATCATCTCGCCACCGCTAATCTTGCCAGTGAACCGAGCCCTTGGAATACCAAATATGCTTTTATTTTATTTGCCAATGCAAACAAGGCTTGTTGGCTAGGTAATAGCACTTATGTGAGTGCCGCAGACTGTGTGTTTCGCCAAACTTCTGTGGTACGAGACGCATTACTTGCTGACAATGTTAAAAAGCAAGATGGCAATGCTTGGCAAAACAAAGAGTTGAAAAACCATGTGCGCAAGGCGTTTGCGCAAGTAGGCATTAATCTGCAAGTGGATAGTGGCCTTGAAACTGAATTTGCTTTTTCACGACGTTTCTTAGCTTATCAATTTAATAACTTAACCCGTTTAGCGGGTGCCCCAACTGAGCAAAATAGCCAAGGTTGGCAATGGACATGGGACTTTGGTGATAACAGCCCTCTGAGTCATGATTTTGCTCCTGCCCATGAATTTAACGCTGCGGGTGAATATACGGTGACACTCACCGCGACGGCACCCAGTGGTGAAACTGACGTTTATAGCATTCCCATCACAGTTAACACGGATTATTGTGCGGCGCAAGGGGTTAATTTCGACAAATATTATTTGGCGAAAGTCACCTTAAACGAGCTGCAAAAAAACTCAGGTAGCGCCAGCTATAGTGATCACACTGCAGATGTGGTGACATTAAAAGATGGCAATACACTGCGCGTTGCGTTAACAGCTGGTAGTCATCCCGACAGCGTCGACAAAACCAAAAACTTCTATGTGTGGCTCGATAAAAATGACGATGGCTTATTTGATAAAAATACTGAATTGGTGTTGTCAGGCACAGATAAACAGAACTTTAGTGGTGAAATCTCGATTGCTGGAGCGGTAGATAAAACCTATCGCTTACGCAGTGCGGTGTCGTTTGGCTTGTTAAAGCAAGCTTGTGGAGACTTGTCTTGGGGAGAAGTGGAGGATTATCAAGTTCATCTGGTTGCCAACCATGATCCGGTCAATCTGCAAGTTCAAGTACAAAACAGTGTCAACGCTGTGCAATTTAACAATCAGACGTTAGATGCGCGAGTGACTAGCTGGCGCTGGCAGTTTGGTGATGGTTTACAAAGTTCGGAAAAATCACCGCGTCATCAATATCGTCAAAGCGGTACCTATCAAGTAGAGTTACGTGCGTTAGACCGCTTTGGTGACGAGCTTTCTAGATGGCAGAAAAGCGTTAATTTCCAAACGCAAATTACCCCTAAATTCGAACATAGTGTTGATGGCAAAACGGTCACTGTTAATGGTGAAGCGAGTGTGATGCCGCTGGGCAGCACAGCGTTTTGGGAGTTTGGTGATGGGGCAACCTCGACCCAACTTAAAACCAGCCATACGTATGCGGATTCAGGCGACTATCCAGTTAAACTCACCATTCGCCATCAAGATGGTAACCAGAGTGTAGAGAAAACCATTGCGATTGGTAGTGCGAGCTTTAAACCGCAACTGAGTTATCAAGTCACCGAATTAGCGGATGGCCGTTTTGAAGTGGTATTTGATAACCAAACCACTAAACCGCAAGACTCCCCTTACTATCCCTATGTCACGCTGGCGTGGTTGTTTGGTGATGGTAGCGCAGAGCAAATTGTCAGCAGTAATCGCTTTGATAAAGACAACAGTCATATTTTCGCACAAGCGGGTAACTATTCAGTGCGATTAAAAATCACATACTCCAACCTCTACTGGGAAACCGTCGAAGGCTCAATCACTATTCCAGTGACCATTGCGCCAACCCAACCGGTGAATTATTGCCAAGCACAAGGTTTTACCGACTACGAACATATCGCAAAAGTCACGATGAATAATATCGGTCCGTTTAGTAACAACGAACAGCCGGGGGTCGTGAATCCAGATCAACCTATTAAGTTATATGTTGGCCAAAACAACACCTACCGCATTGAGGCAGGCTATGCCGGTGCGGATAAATTCGCGGAAAACTACCATATCTGGATCGACTTCAATCAGGATGGTCAGTTTGGTGATGGTGATTGGCGTAACAACAGAGCGGAACTTGTGGTGGCCGACTTTGATAACACCACCCAAGACTATGGCAATGGCTATGTACAAGGTACTTTCCAGTTGCCAGCCAACCCATTCAGTTCAGGTGTGACACGCACGCGTATGCGGATCCTCCAGTACTACGATTTCAGCCGTATCAACAGTATTGACCCCTGTTCTGACTATCGCAGTTCTGCCACTTCAGGAAGTGGTGAAATTGAAGACTATTTAGTTGAAATAATTAAAAATTAAAGGATATAAGAGATGAACAAGCCGACTGTTAGAAAATGTGTACCTATGCTGCTGGCGCTGTCCGTCAGTCATGCTCTGTACGCTGCCCCGCAAGCTGAAGCAAGCACTGAACAAACAACGACGATTGCCGTAGTGCAAGGCCCTGCTGCAGAGCAAGGAACCCGTATCACCACACCAAATGAGCAAGGGGTGCGGGAACTAGATATGACCAACCCGCAGCATTATGCGTTGGCAAAATCACGTTTGCATAAAGCCAAACGGACGAAAGATAAGTTTCCTCAATTGCATAAATCGTTAGATATTCTAAAGTCACAGCAAAAAGCGCGTAAAACCCTGATGAGTGCCGCTGCTGTGCCGCCAGTGGATGCCAGCCAGCTTGATATTATTAAAGATGCACATTTATTTTTGGATATGAATGTGGCTGTATCAACGGATAATAATGAGCCGTACTTGATGGTAAGGGCAAAAAGCTCTCGTTTTGGTGGCACCCAAGCGACCTATATAGACATTCTGTTGGAAGATGCCAACGGCAATCAGATTGCCCCGCTTGGCAGCACGATGAATGTGTTGGATGGTAAAGATACCTTAGCCAGTTCAGTGGTGTCGCTAAAAACCCTCAAACAGCAATTTCCAAACTTAGAAACGATTTACGCAAGCTCCTATGTCGAGTTGGAAAATGAAGATGGCACTATCAGTTCGACCATCAAATACACTGAATATCCGTTTTCTTGGGAACACATTAATGCCGCATATGGCACTTTGCTGCCACAAGCCAAGGGCGTTGCTGCTTTGACAGATACCGAGTCATTATCGACCTTGGTCAATGACGGCAGACCTCGTTACGTGGCTACGGCACCTGTTGATAAAAACAACGATGCGGTGATTAAAATCTGTTTAAACCGTCAGCATGCTGACTGTGACTATGCTGCCGACCAAGTGGGTGATGCCAATGAGATCACCGACGTCAATATCCCATTTAATGGTGAAATTCGTGTTGGTCACGAAATTACCGAAATTTACCCGACCAATCTGCCTATTGATCAACGTCCAAACGGGGTCGATGAATTAACCAACATTTACCTGCAAGAGGGGAATTATGGTGGCGCGACCAAACAAAGCTATCTTGGTTTAAATAACACCATCAAACATTTCTCTGATTATTTAGAAGTGGAAGTGGATACTGTAAACCAAGAGTCGATTATCCGTTGGAATATTCCGCGTGCAGAAGGCCGTTTTGGTAATGCCAAACTGTTTTCTAACATAGCTCAAGCCAATTGGTATATGACGTTTGCGGTGAAAGGTTTCCCATACTTTAAACGCCGTGGGGCCAATGCCGAAGCACGTCCGTTCCAAATTTCGATTACCTCTGAACAAGCAGCGCGTTTTGGTAATTACTACAGCGAAGTGCTGCCGCCGATGAAACTAGGCTACAGCTGCTTAGCGACTGGTACTTTGATCACTATGGCGGACGGGCAACAACAAGCCATAGAGACGATTAAAAAAGGCGATTTAGTACGCGGCGCCTTGGCGCAAAATCCGCACTTAACTGAAGCGATGACAGTTATTGACGTGTCGGTGGGGATTGAAGCGATTCAAATGTACCGGGTGAAAGGCACTAAGCACAGCTATATTTTGATGACAGAAACGCACCCAGTCTCGACTGTCAATAAAGGCATCATTTGGGCTAAAGAGCTGGAACCGGGCGACCAGATCTTAACTGAGAAAGGCTCGATTTTGGTTAAAGAAGTAACTAAAGAGCAATACAAAGACAAGATTTACAACCTTAAGTTAGCGCCAAAAGAAGGTTCACAGTTTGCAGATACGCGCAATTTCGCGATGTTTGCTAACGGTTTAGCGGTCGGTGATTTATCCACTCAAGATGAATTTAACTACAAAGATCAGAACCTGCGCCTCACGCCTGAGGAAATTCTTGAGCGTTTACCTGAAAAATGGAAAACCGATTACCTCAATAGCTTGAACTAATCTTGCTGGGGTCAGTGCAAGCTGGCCCCATTCTCTAAGGAAAAGATCATGATAAATAATGTTAAACCGCTAGCGTGTGCGCTCGCGGCAGGGCTTGCTACATGTGCAATGTCTGCCTCGTACGCCGCAACGCCAAATCATACCTCAGGCAGTGAATTAGATACTTTATCGTTAGGAACTGCCTATCACACTGAAAAAGAAGGCTATTTCGCACTGCAAAGCGTGCTTGGTCAGGTCGATGAAAGTTACGGCAATACAGAAATGGATTTTGTTGTTGGGGTTGATATGAGTTACACCCAACTCTCCAATATGCTCGATGGCAATCTCGGTGCGGCGTTGGATGTTCCCGTTATTAAAGTCGGCGTGGGTGCCAGTTACGCCAAACAAAATGCGGCGGACAACTACACTGGGACTTATACCTTGTTTTTATCGTTAAAACCGAAGAAGCGTTTGCTGGTTGCGGATCCCATCACCGGATATCGCCCTTCAGAGGCAGCCCTTAACTTAGTCAACGACAATCCCGGTGATAAATTTAACACTATCGGCAATGAGTTTGTCTCGGCGCTGGAGTACGGCTCACAAGTGATGGTGACGCTAAAGTTCCAGTACAAAAATGATGAAGATAAGGTTAAGTGGGGTGGTCAGCTTGGTGTGGATTGGGCGGGTAAAGTCAGCGTCAGCGGTAAATTGCAAAAAGTCGATGCTGACGTGAAACGTAATATTAAAGTCACGGTGTCGGCATTACAGCTCGGCGGAGATCCTACTCAACTATTAAAAGTGATACCAAATCAGTTGGTTAACTGTACGATGGAAAATCCAACGCCATGTTTTGAAGTATTCAAAAATAGTATCGATTACCTCAAAACGAATTACGTGAACCAGTTCAGTAGCCTTGATAACTATAACGTCAGTAAAGTGTTTACCACTAACTACAAAGAATCTGGCCCTAGTCTCAAAGCACTGGTGCCAGATGACGTTTACCCTGGCAAAAGTATCTTGACCAAATTGGCACTAAAAAACATGAGTGACGATTGGGTTGAAGCCATTATGGACAACCGCCGTGCCGATAATCTCATCAACTACTACGGTAGTGAGCTTAATAGTGCGCAGCGTTCTGCCCTTGAGCAAATTCGCGATAACGCCCAGTTTAACTCATTTATTCTGGCTGATGCCGTGGCTTACTGTAAACGCAACCCGATAGGTAACTATTGCCGCGACCGCGAACTACAAACTCAAAGCCGCGTTAATCAATACGAGCGCCACTGGCTAGAACTGTAAGGAGCACACCATGAAAACGATTATCTTGAGTAGCCTTGCCTTAGCCTTAGTCGGCGCAGCAAGTACACAACCGGTTTATGCCAATGACAGCTTATATGAATCGCGCGATATTTTGACCTCATCGCAAGCACTTGGCCGCTATCAATGGTTAGAAAAATGCTATCCGGGGCTTTTGATTGAAGTCGCAGACAATATTTTTGACCCGACTAACCCCATCCCCAACGAGCAGAAAATTGCCAATCTAAAACAAGCACTTTTATATAAAGATGGGCAATTACGTAGTGATGCGCGTTATTTGACCTTTGGCGATGAAGAGCAAGCCAATCCGAAGAATTGGTTTGCGGGTATTTCACCAAAGCAAAGTTGTAATCAGATCCCCTCGGATTATCAGATAAGCGCCATGATGGTGAGCAACAAAATGCCGAAATACTGCGCCACTCAGTCCCGTGAGCGGGATTATGAGTATATCAAGAACGTTAAATTGGCAGGCCTAGTTAATACCACAGGCAATACTTTTTACAGTAACTATGTGGGTCAAGCTGCCAAGCTTTATCGTGATAAAAGTTACGAGCTGACCTTAACCCCTGGGTTTTCCAGTGCAGAAACTTACCCAGAAACTTGGCATGTGTTTGTCGACTGGAATCAAGACGGTGACTTTAACGATAGCGGCGAAGCGCAATTTGCTGGGGTTTCAGAGCAACCTATCAGTATTCAGTTAAAAGCGCCTGCGGGGAGCAAAACCGGTGTGACTAAAATGCGCATCACCATGGATTATCTCGGCGGTAGTAACGATGCCTGTAAAGAGGTGGATTCAGGTGAAGTTGAAGACTACTTACTGTATGTGAAATAAGGGTGAGATCATGAAATTAAATCAGACTGCAATGCTGCTTGCCCTTGCTGCAGGTAGTGTCATTGGCCAAGCGAATGCAAAGTCACAAGACAACGAACTAGCGCTACGCCAAAAAGCCATGGCGACAAACAGTTTTCAAAGTGAAATTCCAGGGTTGATGAACGACCATGTGATTTTAGGCACGGCTTACAATAGCGATAAAAAGAAATTCTTAAATGTCCAAACCGTGGCGGGTAAAACCGTTGAAACCATGGGCAATACCCGAGTGCAATTTGAGTTAGTCAATAACGGCAGTTATGATGAAGTGTTGCGCCAACTTAATGGTAACGTGGATGTCGATGTCGGGTTTCCGGTAATTCGCGTCAATGCTGGTGGCCATCTTGCCAAAGAAATGGCATCGACAGAATTTTCTAACACCTACACATTTCAAGCATCATTAACACCGAAAAAGCGTGTTTTACAACCGCTTGATAGTAACCAAGGGTTTAAGCTTACGGCTTCTGGTAATACGCTTGCCAATGAGTACCAAAGTCAGTTGATGACCATGGCGGGTGACGCTTTTATCAGCGAAATTGAATATGGTGCACAACTGCTGATCAATATGAAAATTGAATACTTAAGTGAGCAGCACAAAAGTGAGATTGGTGGTTACTTGGGGGTCAGCTATGGGGCCGGTAATATCGGTATCAAAGTCGATGGCAAACTCAATTACATTGATGAAGATTTGAAAAAGAGCGTGCGGATCACGGTACGTGCTCTGCAAAAAGGCGGTGACCCAAAACAGCTGCTGAGCATTATCCCAAACAACATCATTACCTGTTCGTTAGATAACTACAAACCTTGCTTTACTTTGTTTGAGCAAGCAGTGAACTACGCCAAAAATGACTTTGGGGCGCAGTTTAACGGTTTGTCTGATTACAATGTGGTGCGATACAAAGCCACACCCTATGAAGTCAGCTCACAAGATGTCAGACGCTTAGATTCAGGCAATCGTGATATTCGTTTTGAAACGACGTATCGTACCTTGTGGTTGGAAGACCAATTCAAAAAGTCGGTGAATCATGAGTATCGCGCCAGAGCGGTATTGGCTCAATACGCGAGTTGGATGACCGAAGCACAACGTCTAAAAGCGGAGCGGGTGAAAGCGGCAGCCTATTCTAATGCGTGGATCTATGAAGAACATGCGCGTATTTGTCGTGATAATCCCTATGGCACGGCTTGTACCGACAGTTGGAATGACTATCTCAACAGCTGTGGTAGCAGTGGTGTCGATTGTGTCGTTGATTACAGCTTGGCTGACTTAAACATTCCCGCAGATAACATGACTCAGTACTTCAAATGTGAGAATGCTCGCGAAGCCACCGCCAACTTTGGCGTAGAAGACAATCAAACTTCACTAGGTTATCGCAACTTAGGCTGGGCGCCGACCTTTGTTGATCCGAACGATCCGGTTCAAGGGTTGATGGTGTGGTTGCCATGTAAGCGCGCACTGCCATCTTATGGCTCAGCGTTTGATAACTAACCTGTCATAGTGAGGGGCATTGCCCCTCTTGTCGCACTTCACAACAAGGAAACAAACCATGCGTAACCTACTATTGTGGTTGTGTAGCGTTTTGGCGTTGCCAGCAGTCAGTCACACCTTTTATTCACTTGATACCGCCTCAGAGCAGCTCGGACAAGGATTTGAGCTGGAGAGCGGCATGCCAAAAGAAGCTTGTTTAAATGGCGTATGGCATTTTCAAGGCGGTAGCCAAGGCGACCTCGCATATCGCGGCGCGTTTGATTCGCAAACCATGATCAACACCATCGCAGGGAGCGTGCAAGGCGGCATTAATTTGGTGATTTTTGGTGGCTCAGTGAAGTTTTCCATGCGCCGTAAAGTCACGGAAAACAACAATAGCGCCGCTTCGGTAGTGGAATTAGGTTATGAAAAGGGCAGTTATAATTTTGAACAGCGGACGGTAAAAGCAGATTATGTGCAACTGTTACAGACCGATCCGGCTGCGGTGCGGGCAAGCTGTGGCGACAGTTTTATTCACAATGTGCGTTTAGGCAGCAAGGTTTATCTCAGCGCAAAATTGCATTTTCGCACTAAGCAAGAATATGAATGGTTTCAGACTAAGATCAAAATCAAAGTACTGTTTTTCAAAAAGACCATTACCAAAACCAAAGAGTTTTTAAAGGCCACCGAAAACGCGGTGTACAGCGTGCAGGTGAATACCGATGGCGGCATGACGCCAAAACTGGCCGCATTAAGTGCTGGTGGCGCGATGCATTGCAAAACTGACAATCTCGACCCATGTATTGACTATGCCGAACGGCTGTTTGCCTATTTGCTCGATGGTGGCGATTACGCTCAAGACCTTAGCGATGAGCATCTCAATGTGTTGAGCTATGAGGTTGAATCTTATCAAGATTCAGGTCATTACGAGTTAGCGGCGGCTGGGTCTAATCCAATTCCTGAGCGCTATATGGGTTTATCCGCGCGTTTACGTGCAGTACAAGATATGGTGAGCGATGAAATCGAACGCCTACAAGCTTTTATGGCGGTGGCGGACACCGCTCAAGACCAGCAATACTATGCCGCGCGTTTGGCTGAGCGCCAGAGTCAACGCCAGAGTTTGGATACCGCCAGTGATTATTGTGCCACTTTACCTGGCACCACTTTATGCGAATCTCGCATCGAAGCTGCTATTGCGCAAGTCAATTAACGCAATCAGCGTGAATGATAAAGGTAAGCTAGCTTGAAGGAAATAATCCGCAAACTTTACAGAAGGGCGCAATTGCGTGCGTGTCTATATTCTGCCTACTTGAAGCCGCAGCGGCGTTGGCTGCGCACGCGTAACCTAATCACATGCTCATGGGGATTTGCTCACTTGCCGTTTACCCGCAGCTCCAAGTAGTTTGGGGAGATTATTGAACGTCAGTGGTCAGCTGCTTTTGCATTTGTTGTTTCATCACCGTCGCGATTAAACGCAACAACGCAACCCAGGCATCACGGTGCGCTGGACTCCATGTGTCACCCAATTGCGCTTTCAGCACATATAACCAAGCATTGCCAAACGGTGTAAAATCCGCCGTGGTCACGCCATAATCAAGATGTCGTTGTGCCAAACGTTGCAGCAAAGGCACCAACTTTTCTGGCTGTTCCAGCCCTTTAATAATGGCTTGAAATGCGATGAGTAAACGTTGGCTATGCTGGGTGCGCTCAGTGCTAAATAGAGTGGCGGTATGTGGCGCAAATTCAATTAGCGCGGCGTAAAAGTCATCGAGCGCAGCTGGAATGACAATAAGTTGTTCTAAGCTCTGTTGTAGTAATTGCTGCTGCGCGCGGGTAATAGCCATGACGTCTTGTGCCTATCTAATCCTAGCTCTACTTTATTTTGCTTTGGCATGGTGTGCAAGGCGGTCAGGGGTTTTTGCGCAAGTTTATTATGGCATATAAAAATAGTAGTAGCAGATGCAGCGCTCGCGGTGGTTTGTACCAAAAGCGCTGCTGGTTGTAGGTTAGAGGGCTTTAAAGCGAATAGCTGTACCACCGCTGGTGGCTAAGTGTAATGTCAGCGTATCTTTACTAGTGACGATTTGCTTTGTCACTGTGAGTTCATAAGGCTTCCATTTCCACTCAGCGTCTTTTCCATCTTGGTAAATTTGTGCTTCAAAGCGCTTACCGGGTTCTAAGAAATCCAGTTTTACTTTGATGTCACGTGCTTGTTCATCGCTAATGGCACCTAAAAACCAGTCGTTACCACTGTAGTGTTTGTGCTTTTTCTCTTTGCGGGCAAAGACCACGTAGTCGCCGACTTCACCTGCCAACGCGATACTCTTTTCCCAATCGGTCGGGACGTCTTTGATAAATTGGAACGCATCAGGACGCGCAAGGTAATTTTCTGGGAGATCGGCCGCCATTTGAATTGGACTATACAGCACCACGTACAAAGCCAGTTGCTTGGCTAAGGTGGTTTGTGGGCGATTGGTGTTATCCCCTAAACCATTGAAGCTCATATCAAAGATCCCAGGAGTGAAGTCCATCGGGCCGGCTAACATGCGGGTAAACGCGAGCATAGGGGTATGTTCAGGTGGATTAGGTGGGGTGCCCCAAGCGTTAAACTCCTGGCCTCGCGCCCCTTCACGTGCCAACCAGTTCGGATAAGTGCGACGCAAACCGGTATCTTTAATCGGCTCATGGGTGTTGATACTTATGTTGTATTTGGCAGCAAGTTTGATGTTGTAAAGGTATTCATTGACCATAAACTGGCCGTCGTGCCACTCATAACGGGCATCGCCATTGTCATCAATGCGTTTGATATTACCGCCGTCGGCAACATAGCCAGTTTTGACTCGGCTGACACCTGCATTTTGATATAGCGCGAAAGCAGCGTCCATTTGTTTACGGTAGTTGCTGACATTGCCGGAGGTTTCATGGTGACCAATCAGTTTAGCACCGACTTTTTTGCCATGTTCACTAATGGCGGTCAAATCAAAGTCAGGGTAAGGTTGGGTAAAGCTAAATACATCACCATTAAAGAACCAGTCGCCATCCCAACCGATGTTCCAGCCTTCCACTAACACTCCATCAAAGCCATTTTCTGCTGCAAAGCTAAGGTATTGTTTGGTATTTTCTGTGGTCGCGCCGTGTTTTTCGCCACTCGACCAAGTATTTTTGTTGATGTGCATGCCCCACCAAATCCCAATGTATTTGCCGGGTTCTACCCAAGAAACATCGCCAAGTTGGTTTGGTTCATTGAGATTTAAAATCATCCGCGAGTTAAGTAGGCCAGTAGCCTGATCTGCGATTTGAATGGTACGCCATGGCGTGTTAAATGTGCCGTTGGTTTTTACTGCTGTGCCATCAGACCAAGGGGTTAGGTCACTAACAAAAGTCCCTGAACGACGCTGATTAAGCGTCATGGCGGCGTAATCAACTAAGGCCGCCTCATGAATACTGAAATGACTACCGTCAGCAGTTTTAAAGGTAAACGGCGTATGGACGAGCGCAGCGTCATGCAGTGGGGTGGTGTTATAGACATATTCGTAGCGATTCCAACCGCGCGCGGGTATCCACCACGCGGTGGCTTTGTCACTGTTGGCAACACTGAACTCGGTCAATTCGCGCACGATATTGAGTGGTTTTTCATGCGCGACTTCGTAGCGAAAACCAATGCCGTCATCAAAGGCTCTCACGCGTACGGTATATTGAGTTTTTTGCGTGGGATGGGCGAAGGTTACCGCTAATTCATGATGGGCATCGCGAACCTCTCGCTCTTCGCCCCAAGGTTGTTGCCATACCTCATCATGTTTCGCTGTCGTGGCACTGACAATTTTAAAGCCTTCGCGAAAAGAAGGGGCAACCTGAAAGTCAAAACCAAGTTTGGAGTCATTTATCACAGGTTTGCCATGAAAAGACACCGCATAGTGGGGATGTTGATCGTCTGAAAGCGATACTTCAATTTCGCCATTCGGTGAGCGTACACTGTGTGTTGCAGCTAGCGTCATCGAACTCCATAGCCCAAGCATCAGCAATGAAAAGCGCATGGTGTAGTTCCTCGTTGTTGTTTTGCTAACCTTACTGGCGATAGCCGCGTTGCACCATGTCTTGCATACGTATTCAACAAGTTATCCGATCTGTTCTGCTAAGCGAATGAATTGTAATAACAATCAGGTCTAGTTAAGAACTCAAAATGCCATTAGCAATTCGCTGCTGGTGGCGTATAGTGAATAACATTCGTGCGCGTAACGGAAAGCTATAATGAAAAAATTGGGATTACTGGCACTTTTGACATTGTTTAAGGTTCAAGCTGCTGAACTCACTGTGGTTGACTCGCAGGGACAAGCACTACCTAATGCGGTCGTGTGGTTCAAAGGCGAAGGGAGCAAACAAGTTGCGCTTACCGCGCCACAAAAATATGAAATGGGGCAGAAGCAACGCTCTTTCGTACCGCATATTTTGGTCGTGCCTCAAGGGGCGGAAGTGGACTTTCCTAACTTTGACAATATTTTGCACCATGTTTACTCGTTTTCTAGTAGTAAAGCGTTTGAACTTAAACTCTATCGTGATAAACCCCATGCCCCTATTCGTTTTGATACCTCCGGCATAGTCGAGCTTGGCTGCAATATTCATGACTGGATGTTGGGTTATATTGTGGTGGTTGACAGTCCGCTCTTTGGTGTTACGGATGAAAATGGGCGGTGGCAAGGTGAATTACCGTTTGGTGAGTATCAATTAAAAGTCTGGCATGAAAGATTTCAAGATCTCAACACCCCTGAGCAACTGGTTTGGCGGTTAAATGCAGAGCAAAACCAGTTACGCTATCAAATAAAACAGCAGTTAATGGAAAAGCGCGAGGTGTTCAGTGATGAATTGGACGGCTATGAAGACTAATCATATCAACCCATGGCTAAGTTTGGTGCTATTACTGCCTTTGGCTTTACCTGCTAATGCGACGGTGCAGTTAGAAGGCAAAGCGCAGTTAAGTGCCGTGTCACGCGAGTCAGGGAAAAGCTGGCTAGATCATGGTTGGAGTAATCTGCGTTTTGACAGCAACAGTGATAGCGTGCAGTTATCACGGCTATGGTTGGATGGGCGGATTGAGCTTGCTGATAGTTGGTCAGCGCATATCAGTGGTCAATATGTACCCGATCCCACCGTGAGTTTTGGCCTGACAGAAGCGTATCTGCAATATAAACCACTCAGCGCATCGGGCTATCAATTTGCGGCCAAAGTGGGTGGTTTTTACCCCGCAATGTCACTGGAAAATCCCCAATTTGGCTGGAGTTCACCCTACAATTATAGCTTTTCGGCTATCAATGCGTGGCTCGGTGAAGAAGTGCGTACTTTTGGTAGTGAGCTGAGTATCACGCGGCTCGGTAAACGCTTTCGCTCAGCGCATGATATCAGTGCCCATGTTGGTTTTTTTAAAGGCAATGACCCTGCCGGTACTATGCTCGCGTGGCGTGGTTTTGCGGTGCATGATAGGCAGTCTATGTTTAATGAGCGCGTAGCGTTTCCTCCGGTGCGCTCACTACAGCAGCCGCAACTGCGCTGGCAAGCCAATGAGGTTGAGCCTTTTAGCGAAGTGGATGGCAAATGGGGTTATTACACTGGGGTGCATTGGGATTATCAAAAACGTCAACAATTAAGAGTGTATTGGTATGATAATCATGGTGACTCAAGCGCAATAAACTATCGCACGGGGCAGTATGCTTGGGATACCAAGTTTCTGAGTGTGGCGTGGTTGTATAAGTTTGATGCGCAAACCCGCGTGATTGCGCAGTGGCTCGACGGCAATACTGCGATGGGGAAAAATCGCGGGGTCGACAACGACCTTAGCAGTTACTTTGTGCTGGTAAGTCATCAATTCGGTGCGCACCGAGTGAGCGCGCGCGCGGAGCACTTTAATGTCAAAGACCGTGACGGTTGGGTATTTGATCCCAACCAAAGTGCTGGTCGAGCTTTGACCTTAAGCTATCGCTTTAACTGGCATAAGCAATGGCAAGGTGGTGTTGAATGGCTTTACCAACACAGTGAAGTGGATAATCGTGCAGCGGTAAACTTGCCGCAGGCCGTGAGTGAAACGCAGTGGCGCGTGGTGTTAGAGTATCAGTTTGATTGGCTGCATTTTTAAACACGGTTAACCGCGTCACGGAGTGCGGCGCTAAGAAGCAAACAATAGGCTAAGCTCGCCAAAAAGACGAAACGGCCACTGTGCGGCCGTTTTGTTATAGCAAGCTGAGGTTATCTGCTACGTTGTTTAGCAAAGGCACGCTGCATAAAGTTAGGTGTGGCTAATGCACCTTTATGGATGCCGCTGTTGTAATACTCAGTGCTAAAACTGGCATTATCGGCATCGGCTTCACGAAAGCCGTTAAACGCTGCTGACTTACGTGCCATGGTGGCTGACCATAAGCCGCTTGGATAAATCGGTTGCGGGAATGGCAAGGTTTGCAAATCAACAAAACCGACTTCTAGCATTGCCTCACGCATTTCTAGCAACAGCTCCATGTGCATGAGTGGTGATTCACTTTGCTGGATCATAATACCACCAGGGCGCAGCGCCGCTAAACAGCTACGATAAAAGGCATGGTTAAACAAGCCTTCGCCTGGGCCTACTGGATCTGTGCCGTCGACAATAATAATATCAATCGACTCAGGCAGCGCTTCGCGCATATATTTGATGCCGTCGTCAAACATTATAGTGGCGCGCGGATCTTGGTTGGATTCACACAGTTCTGGGAAATACTTTAACGACATTTCCGTGACGACTTCGTCGATATCGATTTGCGTCACCGTTTCTACATCAGGATGCTTAAGCACTTCACGCAATGTACCGCAGTCACCACCGCCAATGATCACAACATTTTTTGGTGCAGGGTGTGAAAATAGTGCCGGGTGGCTCATCATTTCGTGATAGAAAAAGTTTTCACGGCTGCTGACCATGGTACAACCGTCGATGATCATTAGGTTGCCAAAGTCTGTGGTTTCAAACATTTCAACGAGTTGGAATGGTGATTGTTTCTCGTCCAGTTTACGTTTTACTCGTAGCGAAAACGCACTACCGTCTCGGTCGCTGATCTCAGTAAACCAACGGTTTGCTTCTAAGTTTGCCATATCGTCAATCACACTTTAAAAAAACACTAAGAGGAAATTGTGCCAGCGCAGCGCGCCCAGCTCAATCTATTTTAGCCAACAGTTGCGAATTTGTCGTGTTTATGGCGTGCTTGGCAAAATTTGCTAAATGCTGGTCTTACTTGCATAAACTATCGGCGAATAACGACAATTTAGTGATATGATAGCGAGGTTTTCCGGTAACTTGGGTTTGTTTTAAGCTAACTACAAATCTTGAGCCGGTTCGTTACCTGCTAGGTGCATTTTGCAATTCCCTGCGGTTTTCAATATCGTTGCTATGGTTTACTGGCACTGTGAAAGGAGAAGCAATGTCGCTGTTTCGTACTGTGTTTGGCTTGACGCTTTACGTTTTAAATACCATTTTCTGGTTTATCCCAATTTTTATTTTTGGTTTGCTTAAACTACTGCCGCTGCCGGCTTGGCAAAAGTGGACTGGTAGCCTAGCCAAGGCGTGTGCGAGCTTTTGGGTGGCTGGCAACAATCTTAATCAACGACTGTTCACCAACACGCAGATCCGGCTTGCAGCCATGCCGGCATTAAAACCGAAAGATTGGTACTTAGTGATAGCCAATCACCAAAGTTGGGTCGACATCTTGGTATTACAGCGGGTTTTGCATCGGCAAATTCCATTTTTGAATTTCTTTTTGAAAAAAGAACTGATCTATGTGCCAATTTTGGGCTTGGCTTGGTGGGCATTGGATTTTCCGTTTATGACGCGCAGTAGCAAAAGCCAAATTAAGAAAAACCCTAAACTGAAAGGCAAAGACTTAGAAACAACGCGTAAAGCCTGTGAGAAGTTTAAAACTATGCCAGTGAGTATCGTAAATTTTGTGGAAGGGACGCGTTTTACTGACGCTAAACACCAGCGCCAGCAAAGCCCGTTTGAGTTTCTGTTAAAACCAAAAGCAGGCGGCGTGGCTTTTGTGATGCAAGCTATGGGCGAGCAGATTAATCAGATTGTGAATGTGACTCTGCACTACCCCGCGGGACGACCAACTTTTATGGATTTTGTGGCAGGTCGTGTACCTAGCGTAGATGTTCAGGTTGAGGTCATGGCAGTGGACGATAATTGGCGCGGTGATTATAGCGGCGACAGTGATTTTCGGGTGCGCTTCCAAGGCGAGCTGAATCGGGTGTGGCAGCAAAAAGATCAGGCTTTGCAGCAACTGCACAACAAGTAACGGAGGAAGTCGGTATGTTAAAACGAATTCTGCCCAATTGGTTTGTTGGTGTCGTAGCCACTTTAGTGCTACTGGCCAATACTTTAATTTGGGGCACTGTGGTACTGCTATTCGGCATAGTGAAATTGGTGTTACCGTTGAAACCTATATCCAACGCATTGCATTTTGGTTACTACCAATGGTGTCGTGGTAACGCCTTAGGTTTGCGTATTGGTTGTGGCAAAATCCATGTTGAGGTTGACGGTCAAGTCAGTAAACAAGGCTGGTATTTGTTAATGGCAAACCACTTAAGCTGGTTGGATATCGTAGTCTTAAGTGCGGTGGATGTGTTGCCTGCGCCGAAATTTTTCCTCAAAGATGAACTGAAATATGTGCCGTTTATTGGCTCAGGTGCTTGGGCGTTAGGCATGCCGTTTATGAAACGCGCGACTAAAGCACAAATTGCCAAAAACCCTAAACTCAAAGGTTTAGATGTGGAGCGCACTAAAGCTAGTTGCAAAGCATTTCGTGACTATCCCACTACCATTATCAATTTTGTTGAAGGGACGCGTTTTACTGCGCGTAAACACAGTCAGCAAAATAGCCCTTTTCGCCATTTGCTTAAACCTAAAGCGGGTGGGGTAGCCTTCGCCTTGGAAGTATTAGCGTCACAACTGGATGGTATTTTAAACACCACTTTAATTTATGATACGCCAGATCAGCACATTTGCCGCAGCTTTATGCAAGGGCGCCTCAATGGCGTACGAGTTGCAATCGCACAGCGCACTATGGATTCGGTGCCAGTTGGCAATTACCAACTGGATAAAGAGTACCGAGTGCAGTTTCAGCACTACGTGAACTCATTGTGGCAAGAAAAAGATGCTTTTATCGAAGCGCAAAATGCAGTGTTGGTAAATAAGATGCCAGCAGTACACAAGGAATTAGAACAATTATGATGAATGTCAGCTTGCAAACCCTGTTATTGCCTTGGTTTGAAGCTATTCCACAAGGCGCCATATTGAGCGCCTTGTTTGCCAATGGTATTGGCATCTTAATGTTAATGCTGCTGTATGGTTTTACTCGGCGGTTAATGTTGCCGACCATTCAAAAACTGATCACGCGCTTATCCCCATCAAGGATTGGGCACTTGTCAGGACTACTCAACAAATGCAATCGCCGTCTTGCCGCACTTATCTGTGCAGTCGCATTTTTGGCCAGCTACGAGCAAGTGTTGGTGTTGCCGGACTGGGCGCTGGAGCTTAGCCATGTAGGTGGTCAAATCGTGCTAGTGGTGGTTGCTGGGTTTTTAATAAGTAGCGTAGTAGGCCTGTGTCACGGTATTTATAATCAATTAAGTTTTGCCAAAGAAGTGCCGATCCAAGGGATCATTCAAGTCGTTAAACTCGTTACTTTTATCGTTTGTACCATTTTAGTAGTGAGTATTTTACTGGATAAATCGCCTACTTATATTCTCTCTGGGTTTGGCGCTATAGCCGCGGTGACGTTATTGGTGTTCAAAGACACCATTTTAGGTTTTGTTGCCAGTATACAAATCGCTGCTAACCGCTTAGTGACCACTGGCGACTGGATCCAAATGGATACCTATGGCGCCAATGGTGAAGTGATTGATTTAGGCCTTAATACTGTGCGGGTGCGCAACTGGGATAATACCGTTACCACTATCCCCACTTATGCTCTGATTGCTGGCTCGTTTAAAAATTGGCGTGCAATGCAAGAGTCGGCGGGGCGCCGTATTACGCGGGCAATTTACATTGATTTGAACAGCATCAAAATCGTCAGTGAGACGGAGCGAACTGAGTTAAGCAAGTTGCCTTTGATGGCAGAAATACTTGCTGAGGTATCTGCAGACATCACTAACGTAGCACTGTTTCGGCGTTATGCCGAAGCGTATTTAAAGCAACATCCTTTGGTCAGCAAAGATTGCTTGGCGATGGTGCGCGAACTGCAAGCACAGAATTTTGGTTTGCCCATTGAGCTTTATTGTTTCAGTGCAAACACCGGCTGGGTTGCCTATGAGCATTTACAGGCTGATTTGCATGATTATTTGCTCGCGCAGTTAAGTCTCTTTAAATTGCGGCCTTACCAAAGTATCAGCGGTCAGCTACCTATGCACAATTGAAAAACGCGGCCTAAGCCGCGTTTCAGATTGATGATAAACCCTGCTTTTTTAAGCGGGGTTTATTTTTTCGATAGTTAGGTCGTTTTTTCT
>NZ_JBHRSD010000024.1:0-21655 GCF_042643375.1 Pseudoalteromonas fenneropenaei | reverse complement strand
TGAACTCTCGATACTCACTGTGCTTATTAGATCAAAGGGCTAGATCTGTGTCTAGCCCTTTTTCAACAGTCTGAAAGGCACCCTAAGGTGCCTTTTCTATTTTCAACTATTAGAACTTATAGTCGAATTGTACGTATGCAAAGCGACCGATGTTGTCATAAGTCGTTTGATCGTAGAATGGCCAGTTGTTTACATCGCTGAATACTGGTTGTTTGTCGAACAAGTTACGGATACCCACAGTTAGCTTTTTGCTATCATCTAGGTGGTAAGAACTGGTTACGTCAAACTGTACGTAAGAAGCGATATGCTGTGGACGACCATAGTTGGTGTAAACTAGGTTGCCAGCCGCATCACGCGTCGTTTCAACGTCATAGTAACCTACTAGGTCACACGTTTTGTTAGCCGTATCACGCTTCTCGTAATCGTCGTAACCTGGTAGGAAGCGGAACGATACTGACGTAGATAGATCGCCTTGATCAAGCGTGAAGCTACCGTTTACGCGGTAATCGCGGTCATCATCATTCTGGTCACACAGTGGCTGTACTACAGACTCTTGGCGGTTTTGCTCAAGGAACTGCTCAACACGTAAGTTGGTGCTGAAAGTACCAAAGCTTAACTCTGTGTTGTAAGTAACGTTGTAGTTAATACCTTTAGAATCAGCAGAGTTTAAGTTTTGTAAGTCAGTTTTAACAAAACCAGTACGCGCTGTGTCATCAATACGACCTTGACCGTTACGAACCACAAGATCAGTTAGGCGACCTGCAGCTTCTTCATCTAGGATTTCTTGGATACCAAGAGTATCAATGATGTTTTCGATTTCAAGTGACCAGTAATCAATTGTGATTGCCACTTCTTCTGTCACATCCCAAACTAAACCTAAGTTGTAAGAGGTTGAAGTCTCTGGTTGTAGCGCAGTGTTACCACCACTCTTAGAGTTTAATTCAACTTGCTTACAATCTGGGTGACTTGCAACATTGCCAGCAGCGTTACATAGTTTGGTATCAACCGCTTTCGTTACACCGAAAGAAGATGACAAGTATAGCTCATCAAGGCCTGGGGCTTTGAAGCCTGTACCGTATGAAGCACGTAGCAATAACGCGTCTGTTGGACGGTATGAAACCTTAGCTGAGTAAGTCGTCTTCGCAGCGTCATCAATACCCCAATCTGCTTTGTCGTTACGTGCAGCTAGGCTTAGTTCAACTTCATCAATGATTGGTAGAGAGAATTCAACGAATACAGCTTGGTTCTTCAAGAAACCGCCGCCATTTGAACCCGCGCCACCGATCACGTCACCTTTGATAGATGCTGTGTCAGAACGGTCAAGGTAGTTTTCACGACGAACGTCAAGACCTGCTGCAACACCAATTTGACCACCTGGTAGTTCGATATCTAACATGCCAGATAGTACAGCAGATGAGAAAGACACTTCGTATTCAGAAGTTCTGTGTACAGATGAATTTAAACCTTCGCAGAAGTCTTTCAATTCAGCTGAAGAACAGTCGTTTTGAATAAACGGGTTAAGTTTGCCTGAAGCAAATGCGTCAGTCAGATCTTTTGCCAATAGTTGACCCGCTTTACCTACCTGACGGTTAGTTAGACGTGAAAAACCAAGGTCATAATTTAATTGCCAATCATCATTTAGTAGGTATTCAAAACCAGTTACCGCTTCGAAAGTCTCGTTGGTATTGTCTTTCATACGGTTAGGGAAGTCTAAATAACGACGACCTACAGATGCACTACCTTTACCAGCAGCAATCTCATCAGCGATGATAGCGCCTAACTCTGGGTTATCTTTGAAACGGTCATTGATTAAGAAATCTCTTAAGTACGGGCTCTTAGATACAGATACAGAACCTGGAGATGGCGCGTTTGACGTTTGCGTGTAAGCACGAGAGTAACGGAACTGAGCGTTAAGCGTGAGATCTGAACTATATTCGTGATTGATAACCGTTAGGATGTTTTGTCTGTCGCTTGCTGGTTGAATTTGATATAAAGAAGCGAAGTCATAAGCACAACGACCACTTGAAAGAATATCAGACTCTGGGCAATCAGACCATGGCGCAGTGCCATTTACACCTTGTGCTTTAGCAGTAGGTGAATCAATTGTAGTGAAACCTGGGATACCATAGCTTGAGCGGCCATCGCCACCTTCAACGCCTGGTAGGAATGCAGTTTTGCCAAACTCACGGTCAGTTGCCTGAATCACGCGGCGCTCAAAATAGTCAACCGAGAACAGAATGTTCGTTTTGTCTGCCGTAGCGCCAGCAGTCATAGAAAATGCAAGTTCATCACCATCCATATGCTCAACCGCCGCACCATATTTCAGGCGAGTTTCAACACCTTGCATATCTTTTTTGGTGATGATGTTCACAACGCCAGATACTGCATCAGAACCGTAAATTGCAGAAGCACCATCAGGTAGGATGTCAATACGCTCAACCGCAGCCATAGGGATTTGGTTAATATCAGTGAATACGCCACCAGCAGAGTTTTTAGGAATACGACGGCCGTTTAAAAGAACTAATGTATAGGCTGAAGAGAAACCACGTAAACCAACCGAAGACGCACCAGCAGACTGACTTAGTGTAGCTGATTCGTTGAAACCACCAGCTGCTGCGTTAGTGCGCAGGAACTCAGCTACAGTAGAGACACCCGTTTTCTCCATTTCAACTGCAGAGTAAACAGTTACTGGTGTGGCAGTTTCCATATCGGTTCTGCTAATACGTGAACCAGTTACTTGAATACGCTCAACCTTAGTTGCGCCTTGTTCAGCTGCAACAGCTTGAGTCGCAGCAACTGATGCACTTGCTGCACCAAAAACAAGTGCTAAGCGCACTGCTTTTGAAACCTGATTATTTAACATTGATTATCTCCCTGGAATAACAAAATTACATGCTATTACATTATTTTGGATTGTATTTTATTTAGCCAAAATGTGTGCTGTGATTTTTTTGAAATGCACACGGCCAGCGATACTAAACGTCACCAGCACAGATAGTCAATATTCAATAATCTCTTGATTCAATAATAACCGCGCCATACAGCCTGCTCAAAAAGCACCCAAAGCAAAAAACAAATACATAAAAATCATATAGATATAAAAAACAAAAATTCATAAAAACAAAAAAACAAAAACAAAACACCAAATAAACATTAAATTAAAATCAGAATTAATTTTAAATAAACCATTTTTATATAAAATAAAAACCAAATTAACAATTAATTTTCTTTACATGTTAAAAATAATTTAAAATAAAAACAGTTCGAAATACAGCCACAACGAATTAAAAATACAAAAAAACCTCGAATAAGGAAATAAAAACACACCAAGAGACTAATAAACATGCTATTTGTATCAAAAATTACAACTATCAGAGAGGGCCGCAACAAACAACACCTTGTTTGAATTTACAAACAAGAACAAATTCAGTTACATGTCAACACAGTACTTTTGGATACAAGGTTAACAACATTTGCAGCTGATAACTTACAACAGACACCTGCTGAAAAGTCGAGCAAAATCAAAAATAATTCAATAAGAACAAATAGATAGAAAAGTGAGAGCTGAGCAAGCTCAACTTAAACAAAGATTTAAAAAAGAAACCGAGATGTGAAAAATGAAACAACTTAAGCTGTACAAACTTACTCTTTATTCCCTTTTCAATAGCGGAAAAAAAATATAAATTTGCGACTAACTACAGGAGCAGATGAAAATATTTCAGTTCAAAAGCAAAAAAATGCCGCTGGATGCGGCATTTTTTAAGTAAGAATCGTTAAGATTAGAACTTCATGTTAACACTGAAGTGTAAGAAACGACCTAATGTGTCATAGAAACCAGCAACCGTGTTTGCGTTGCTTGCGATAGTGCTACCAACCATTGGTGGCTCTTTATCGAAGATGTTGTTCACGCCACCATTTAATGTAACGCGCTCATTCAATGAGTAGCTACCTGACAGGTCAATGAAGCTGAACGAGTCTAAGCCACCATTTTCCACAAGCAACGTGTCTGCTGTACCATCGTAATCAACACTGCCGAAGAAACGCCACTTCATACCCACGCGCCAACCATCTGCGGTGTAGTCAGCTTTGAAAGTGTGACGCCATTTAGGTGTAGTAAAACAGTCTGTACTTACAACACCAGAACAATCATAAGCTAGAGCTGCATCACCTAAGATTGGCTCAACTTCTTTCTTCATGCTGTAGAAACCGTTGAGGTCGAAGCTTAACGTCGCGTTTTCTAGGTCCATTTTGTAACCTACTGTCGCGTCGATACCGCGCCAGTGACGACCACCGATGTTATCGCTCAGGTTAGTGATATAACCTTCTTGACCTAACCATAAACTGCCTGATGGGCTGCGTTTAACGTTATCACAGAAGAACGCATCACCCGTCTCAATACAGTTTTTCAGGATACGTGACGCACCAACTGTACCAACCACTTTTTCCATCTCAATGTTGAAGTAGTCAACTGAGAAGTTAAAGTTTTCAAATGGGTTAGCAACAATACCTAGCGTGATAGTTTCAGCTTCTTCTGGTTGGAGATTTGGGTTACCACCTGCAAACTGATTGTACTGAGCCGCTGGAGACTTAGTTACGTTACCATATTGCGCTGCTGTCATACCTGTACGCGCACACTGCTCGGCAGTGTATGTTGGAGAAGGACCAGCACATGGGTCGTCACCACTCCAAAGGCCGATGTTTTGCGCACCAAACAACTCACCGACGTTAGGTGCACGTACTGCTTTCGCAAAGCTTGCACGCAGCATATAAGCATCAGCAATTGTGTAATCCAAACCTAGTGAGTAAGTTGTATCAGAACCTGAAGTTGAATAATCTGACCAACGTGCAGCAAGGTTTGCATTCAAGCCATCAGTTACTGGGATTTGGAATTCTGTAAATAAATCATTTACGTTGATTTCACCAAATAAGCTTGGCGATGGACCACCCTGACCAAGTAATTGACCTTCAGCGTACACAGTATCAGAAATACGCTCGTAGTTTAGCTCACGACGCTCAAGACCAATTACCATAGCAACTGGTGCATCAGCTGTAGGCAGAGTGAAGTCAAGCTCACCCGTCACATAACCGTTGTAAATAACTTGAGTTACTAAACCAGTTTGCGTACCAACACCTGCTAATTGATCGGCTTGCTCTTTAGTCACGCCACCTAGTGTAAATACGTTGTAGTATAAGCAATCACCTTCACACTCAGTACCTACCGCACCAACGCGAGGACCGATTTTCGGCGCTAATAGATCATTGATATATACAGAGCTTGAAGTCGTTGCAGAGTAGTTATAACTGACATCGTAAGACCAAGTGTCGTTGATCTCACCTTCCATACCAGTAAGAATACGGTAAGAAGTGTGCTCTAGGTTATCAGCACGCGCGCCGCCTTCAACGTTACGTTTACCAATGTACATTACAAATTGGTCTGCACTGGATTGACCGAAGAACTCTTGAAGCTGTTGCTTTTGTAGGTCTGACATCAATGGATTGTTATAATCCATTAGGAATTCTTCATTGAAGAATGTACCTGACTCAGCGATTTGACCCGCTGTACGGTTATGCATCAATGAAAATTCTAAATATGGGCGGAAATGCTCATCAATCTCATATTTTACAAATGAACCAACAGAGAAACGCTCATTTGGACGCATGAAATGGTTTACAGGTGCAAAGTTATATCTGTAACCATCGTCTTCTTTGAAGCCGTTACCACTTGGATCTAGGTAACCCCAATATTCTTGCGTGTAGTCTACTTCACCGTCAACAACTGGGAAAATGTCGAAGTGTGGGTTTGGTGTTGTACCAGAACCACCACACGCGGTGCCCGCAGCACTTAGCGCACATGATGCATAGTCGCGCGAACCTTGTAACAATTCTTCGTTACGACGCCAAACTGCATAGGCAACAGCATGGCCTTTACCATCCGCAAAATCACTACCAATTGTCATATCAATAGTGTATGAGCGACCATCAATACCTGTGCTACCTGTCTCGTAGTCGTAACCACGCTTGTCCATCAGGTCTTGAATATATTTGTTGTCGTTATTGTGTTGATAACCTGACGCGCCAACGTTAAACGCTAGACCTTCAAACTCGTCATTCATTACAAAGTTAACAACACCAGCTACCGCATCAGCACCATAAACTGCACCAGCACCACCTGTTAACACTTCAACGCGTTGGATCAACGATGCTGGTATTTGGTTCACGTCAGGTACTTGAGACGTGATACTACCTGCTTGCATACGACGACCGTTGATAAGCACTAAAGTACGGTTTGAGCCTAAACCACGCAAATCTAGCGTTGCTGTACCTGTTGCGCCGTTCGCTAAGAAAGAAGTTTCAGCAGCTTCGATTTGTGGCAGTTGGTTAAGAATATCTTCTACGCGGTCATAACCACTGAATTTGATTTCTTCAGCTGTCATAACAGTGATTGGGCTTGAAGTTTCGATATCAGTGCGTTTGATACGTGAACCTGTAACCTGAATACGTTCAACCGCTTCTGCGCCTTCTTTTTGCTCTTCTGCAGCAACGTTCACTGAAGTCAGCGCCGCAGACGCAGCACCAAACGCGATCGCTAAACGTACCGCTTTTGTTACTTTATTGTTTAACATTTGATTCTCCCTGGGCCACTTTAAGAGTGGTTTTTATAAAAATTAGCAGCTTTAGCGCTACCGTTAACACAATAGCAGCTTCGCAGAGGAATACTAAACAAATTAACAATAACAGGTCAACAAATATTGGCGACAACCCCACCATGAAATGCAACATTTTTATCAAAAAGTCTCAGAATAAGGTGTTTTTGCATCAAATTTTCAAAGAGTTAGCGACATCAAAAATGTAGGTTTTGCTGTGGATGGAAATTACTTGGCTGGTCACAAAATTCTCGCAACATGGAAAAGATTGCGTTTAGTTGCTTTTCAATGTAATGATCATAATTTATTGGCAAATCAGATGGATACATTCTAGGCCCAGCCACCGTAATGACATATGGAACCACATACCCCGGCTTGGGGGCACTCAATTTCCCAGCGCCCAATTCGACCTTCAAAGCTTTGATATGGGGTGGTATAGACTTGATGTAGCTATCTATAGGTTGTTGCATTTTTTTAAAATAAACCAACTGTTCATCCAATTTTTGCAACAATAACTCTTCTTTATATTGTTCCAGTATGGGAAACAATTCTTTATTACTGAATAAAGCTTCAAACAAGGTGCGTTGAAAGCGTTTGGCCATTTCTGTCCAGTCACTCCTAACCGTCTCTAACCCTTTAAAAACTAAATGCTTACCATCTTCTTTTTGAACCTGGCCGACATAACGCTTCTTGCTCCCAGCCTGTTGATGCCGAATGGTCGGCATAAAAAATGGCTGATAAACAACCTCGAACTCCAATTCTAGATAACTCTCTAAAGCGTAGTTTTTTGCTATTAACTCTCGCCAATTTTGATTAATTATTTTTGTTAATTTTCTACCAGTTTGGACGCATTGTTGAAGGGATGCCTGTCCAGATATCTTTACAAAAGTAGAATCTGTATCGCCATAAATTACCTCGAAACCAGCTTCCTCCAACCATTGTCTAGTTTGTAACATGATCTCATGGCCGCGAAGTGTGATTGAACTGGCCAGCCTTGGGTCATAAAAACGACATCCTGTCGACCCCAAGACACCATAAAAACTGTTCATAATAATTTTGATGGCTTGAGATAACATAGCATCACCTTGTAACTTAGCGCTCTGCCGTGCTGCGGCCAACTCCGCAACCATATTGGGTAAGTGATGATGAATACGACTAAACTTTGCCCCTTTAAAACCATTAACTATGTTGTCTTCACTTTGCATCCCCAAAATCATTCCTAAAGGGTCAACAAGAAAAGTTCTAATTATTGAGGGGTACAAACTTTTAAAGTCCAAAACAATGACATTGTCATAAAGTCCTGGTTTCGAATCCATGACGTAGCCACCCGGGCTATCAAAGTGGATGCGCTGCTCAGCCAGATTGGGGGCAATAAATCCGCTACGATGCAAATGCGGTAAGTACAAATTAGTGAATGCGGCTACAGAGCCGCCTTTACGCTCCAGCTCTAATCCTGTCAGTTGGGTGCGTCGGATACAAAAATCAATCAACTTTAGCTTGGCAAAAATATCAAGTACCAGTTCACAATCCTTGAGGTTGTATGCCGCCAAGGTTGATTTATCGTTATGAAACAAATCGACAATTTCTTCTAAGCGGTCGTTACCCATCAGTAGTTTCTCTTCTCCGAGCACTTCTTTAGCCACATCATTGAGCTTGAAACTCTTAAAATGATAAGTCGCATTTTTTAACGTATCGATACCATCAATAACAACTCGGCCAGGCAACAAGAGTCGAGTAAACTGCCCGGTGTAGATCTGCAGCGGCTCAGCGTCGCGGCCAAGATAAAGCTCTATCCCCAACGCTTTGGCACGCTCATGTAACACCGTAAAATCAAACTCGATAACATGCCATCCTATGACTACATCGGGGTCCCACTGCGCAAAATAATGATGAAGTTGCTCGAACAGCGCCAACTCGTCTGTAACCCATTGAATGTAAAAAGCATGATCTTCACTTTGAGGCTCGCCAATCATCAGCACAACTTGCTGCGTCTCGCATACTAGACCAACGGAAAACAGCACCCCATCGCCATCGCATTCGATATCAAGCGAGAGTACTTTTAAATCTGGTTGATAATGTGGATTGGGCTTTAGCCGAGTTGCAGTAAGGGTGGTAAACGACCCAGCCGCTGAATCTTGCTTACCATTTGCCCATACACCACCGCGAATAAAACGCTCCATCAAATAACGGTCTGTGTGTTTAATATCGTCTTCGTATAAAGCAATACTATCTTTAAGCACTTGCTTGGCTTGGAAGTGTAAATTGGCTGTTTGAAAATACACCGCACTCATCGGATTTAGATCAAAATGTTGGAGTGTCAGCTGCTCAGCCTGATGAGCAATTGCAGCATCACGTAAACGCGCACAAGCTGCATCTAAGTCTATGGTCTTGACAAAAAATACCGCGCGTTCGGCACGAGTAATAACCTTTACCGCACCTTCAGGTGTGGTTAGCCAAAACACAAAATGCATCTGACCTCGAATAGTCAGATGTTGCCGTGACAGCACAAACCCAGGAATTACAACTTGTGTCAAATTACTTCACCACCTACAATACAAAACACTGTAAGTATATACATATCTTTGTGATAACTCGACTTTGGCTTCTCATGCTGTCTGATAAACTAAAAAAAACCATACGTAGCTGCCACGAAAAACTTGCAGCTCAGCTCACAGATTACCGCAATCGCCCTAGTCAAAATTTTTTGGTCGCAGAAATAGCCAAAACCCTCGCTGGTGAATATCACAACACCCAACATATTTGCGTAATAGAAGCCGGGACAGGTACTGGGAAATCACTCGCATACCTACTCGGCGCACTCCCCTTAGCTTTGGCTAAAAAGAAAAAGCTGGTGATCTCAACCGCAACCGTCGCATTACAAGAGCAATTGATCAGTAAAGAGTTGCCTTTTGTGCAAGCGCACAGCGGGTTAAGTTTTACGTTCGATTTGGTTAAAGGCCGACAGCGTTACATCTGTGTCCACAAACTGCTCAATGTGTTTGCTGAGGAAGCGCAACTGAGCTTTATGCCAACCCTTTCGAGCCCTTTAAATAATGAAGAGAAAGCCAGCTTACAGCAATTGCAACAAGCATACAGCGATAAAAAATGGAGCGGCGATCGCGACATTTGGCCAAAACCCATCAGCGATAAAGTTTGGTCGCTGATTGTCTGTGACAAACATGCTTGCCAACGCCAGCTTAAGTCACATCAACATTGTCCGTTCCACCTTGCCCGCAATAAAATTGCTCAGGTTGATGTACTGGTAATTAACCACGCGGTATTGCTCGCTGACCTTGAGTTAGGCGGCGGTAAGATTTTACCCGAGCCAGAGGATACTTTTTACGTCATTGATGAGGCGCACCATTTACCACAAGTTACGCGTGACTTTTCTTCTGCAGCAGCCACTATCAAAGGCACCATAGAATGGGCCGATAAATTACTTAAATTCAGCGGCAAACTTGCCAATACCATAGTGGCGCAAAAGGCCATTGGCCAAAACTTTAAGCTCAATGACGCACTCAACGAGACAACCAAACAACTAAAACATGTTCGCGATATGCTAGATAATGCGGAATATGAATATAACAGTGACGAGCACTTTCGCTTTAATCACGGTCAAATCCCTGAGCTTTTGCAGCAACGGGCCAAAGACATTGCCGATGCTACGCAGGACACCTTACGCTCACTCACAAAAATGCATGAAGCACTCAGCAGCGATGTTGCAGATGGCGATGTTAAAACAACCGTCGCTGATCCACTCTTAATCGAGAGTGGCCAATATATCCAGCGCTTGGAAACCCTACAAAAACTTTGGTACAGCTATGCCGAAAAAGGCCAAAGTATGCCTCATGCGCGTTGGATAAAGCGTCTTGAGTATAAAAATCACCATGACTATTTGCTCTGTGATTGCCCGATAGAAGTCGGTTATTATTTGAAAGATCAACTATGGCAAAAATGTGCAGGCGCGATTTTATGCTCTGCCACCTTAAGTGCTCTTGGTACATTTGATCATTTCGCATTTGCCAGCGGTCTTGCTAACGAGCCTGGCGTGCGCTTTATTAAAGCCCCTTCTCCATTTGAATATGAACAGCAAGCACTGCTGCATATTCCAAAAACGGATGTTGAGCCAACCCATCCTGACTTCAGTCAATACCTGATAAAGGCGTTACCAAGTTACCTTGATAAAAAAGGCGCTAATCTAGTGCTGTTTGCCTCCTATTGGCAGATGGAACAAGTCGCCAAGGGGCTTCGCGCCAAAGGATGGAGTTTGCTTATTCAAGGTGAAAGTTCCCGCGAGGCACTTTTAACATTGCACAAAAATAAAGTGGATAACAATCAGGGCAGCATCTTATTTGGCACCCAAAGTCTATCTGAAGGACTTGATTTGCCAGGGAAATACTTAGAAAACCTGATTATTACTAAAATCCCTTTTGCGGTCCCGACCTCACCAGTAGAAGAAGCACAAGCTGAATTTATTGAAAGTAAAGGCGGCAACCCTTTTTTATCTATCACAGTACCTGAAGCTGCAAAGAAATTAGTACAAAGCTGTGGTAGACTGCTGCGCAAAGAAACTGATTTTGGCCGTATTACAATCCTCGATAGGCGCTTAGTTAGTAAACGCTATGGCCAAGCGATGTTGGATTCCTTGCCTCCTTTTAAAAGACAAATAGACTGATCATTATGATGGAATTTGCGCTCGACCCAACCACATGGGCCTTATTATGTTTAGTGGCTATGGTGGCCGGATTTATTGATGCCATCGCAGGCGGAGGCGGGATGCTTACTGTTCCTGCACTTTTAACCGCGGGTTTACCCCCTCATCTTACCCTAGGAACCAATAAACTGGCAGCAAGCTTTGGCTCTATTACCGCCAGCTTTGCATACTACCGTCAGCAGCTGTTTGACCCCAAATTCTGGGCGCAATCCATTCTCGCCACTGCAATCGGTGCTTTACTCGGCACATTATTAGTCGATCAGCTCAGTATAGATTTTCTCAATAAGCTCATCCCCGTCGTGATCATCATGGTGGCATGCTACAGCCTACTTGGTAAACTCAGCCCAACTGATGAGCATTCATTACCTATTGTGTCCGCGGCGTTACGCGCTAAACAGTGGGTGCAAGGTCTGTTACTTGGCTTCTATGATGGCCTAGCAGGCCCAGGCACTGGCACCTTTTGGACTGCATCAAACAGCTTAATCTATAAAATGAGCTTATTACTCAACTGTGGTTTGGCTCGTTCAATGAACTTTGTCTCGAACTTTATTTCGCTCATCACTTTTGTTGCGCTCGGCCATGTAAACTTTGTGCTAGGCATTTCGATGGGTTTTTTTCTCATGGTTGGCTCATGGTTTGGCGCTCAATCCGCGATCAAGTTCGGCAATAAGCTGATCAAACCGTTATTTAACACTGTGGTGATCATCCTTGCCGCTAAACTCATCTACGAGGCCTACTGGTAATGCAAAAAGGACTGGTGAAGTTAGAACAGCAAGTGGCCATGCTCGCAGAGAAAGCTGTGGAGTTTGATAAAGCCAAATGGTTTGAAAAAAATCGCTTTATTCAAAATAAGCATGGCTTGTTCGATTCGCCATTATTTGCGTCAAAGAGCTTGTTACTTCAAGACTATGTCGATGAGATAGCACTGAGTCTAAAACATTTACCAGCAACTTCACAGCGCCATGCCTTCGCTTTCGCCATTGAAAAAATCGGTATGCAGGTGGAGTCTGTAGTTAAAGTGCTGCAAGCAACGCCGGTGTGGGCGAAGGAAAATCGCAGCTCTCCTAAAGCCAAGGCTCAGGTTTATCGTAAAGCCGTCGCAAAGATCATGCAATCTTCTCATGAGCTTTATCAGGAACTATCACAAAATCATGAATTTGAACGACGTCTACAAGCTATGATCACAGAGCGGCAAAGTCAGCTCGATAGTGCCAACAGCGATACGGCAAGGCAACAACTGCATGCTGAAATTTTGGCACTCCATGCTCGCTTGGGGCGCTGCCGCAAAGCAATCAGTGCTACGGAAGATAAGATTGTCGCGCTGGAAAAACAAAGTCGATGATCTTCTATTCAGACACTTACTCAGCACTGGACTTGCCAGAGCGGCATCGTTTCCCGATTAAAAAGTATCAACAGCTATTTAATTTTTTGCACACTTTGCCCTGTCGCGATTTACTCATCACCGACAACCGCCCTATTGACATTGAATATTTGCAACTGGCGCATTGCCCTTTATATGTTGAGCGGTTTTTAACCGGCACTTTGGATGCGAAAGCTATCCGAAAAATCGGTTTCCCGTGGGATGAAAAATTGTGCAAGCGCACACTTGCCTCTGTTGGCAATACCTTACGGGCAGCCGAATACGCACTTTTGCACGGCGTTGCCGCCAATATTGGTGGCGGATACCATCATGCGCATTATGACTACGGGGCGGGCTACTGTATTTTTAACGATTGTGTGGTCGCAGCAAAAACTTTACTTGCACGCGAGCAAGTAACTAAAGTCCTGATCTTTGACTGCGATGTCCATCAAGGCGACGGCTCAGCAACCATGTGCGCCTCGGATGAGCTTATTATTACTTGTTCACTACATTGTGAGCAGAATTTTCCTACACAAAAAGCCTGTTCAGACTATGATTTTGCTCTGCCGCCAAATACCACCGACGAACTTTATCTGCGTACAGTGAATGAAGCCTTGTCGCTTGCTATTCGTCTGCATCAACCAGACATCGTTTTTTATAATGCTGGCGCAGATATTTTTAAGCATGATGAGCTAGGTCATTTTGCACTTTCACTCGCAGGAGTAAAACAGCGTGATGCTCGGGTATTAGCCTACTGCAAACAAGCCCAGATCCCTGTAGTTGCGGTGCTGGGTGGCGGCTATCAGCGTAATACGCAAAAAGTGGTCGAGGTACATCTGCAACTTTTTTATGCGTTACTCGAAAACCTTGATCTTATGGTATAGACTCAGTGCAGTTGACCGCTAAATGGAAGCATCTGGCTATGCGATTGCACGACGACGTACACAACTATTATGAAAAAATCATGTTAGACAAAATTGTGGCCCTCAAACTTGATGAGAAATATGACGAGGACACGATGGCCGATTTCTGCTGTACGGTATTAAACCAGCTGCCATCTCGCTATATTCGTTTTGATGTTGATATGGCTTTTTATTTGTCACAACATGAGCGTATTCAAATGGAGCAACGCGTTGCGACGGCAATCGAAGTTGCGATTTCTCAAGTCGCCAAAAAAAGGAACTCGCCTACCCCATGACACACACATTAGAAACTGCGCCAGACCATGTTCAGCTTGCCGTGGATTTAATTTTACTGTTAGAGCAAAACGACATCCCTGCGGCACAAGCATTGCGAGCGCTAGCAATCGTCACGCAAGATTACCAGCATAAACTAGAGTTAGAAGATAATATTTAACATTTAATTAATAAAAATGCGCTAAAGTGATTTTTTAACTCAAGGAAAAGAACTTTAGATGCGTTTACTTACTCTTTTAATTGCCACACCTTATTGTTTTGCGACCGATTTTGCTGCGTTACCTGAAGCACTGCCTGCGCCATGGGTAATTAACAGCACCGAGCCGGTTTTTGATTTTGATGGCGATGGTTGTTTACCAAGTGCCGGAATTAATCAGTCTGGCATCGCCAATCCAGGCCTTAACCCTTCTGGTCGCTTAACCTCAGATTGCCGTGATAATGCCTTTTTACAAACCTCGAATACTCTACACCGCTACGCTTGCACAACAAACCATAAAGGGCAATTTTGCGGCCATTTTTATGCGTTATATTTTAAAAAAGATCAGGTGTTTGACTATTTAGGTGGGGGCCATCGCCACGACTGGGAGTATGCCGCTGTTTGGACTATCGACGGTATAGTGACGCACGGCAGTTATAGTGCTCACGGCAAACTTTATAGTAAAGCCGCCAGTGAGCTGCCTTTTGAAAACAATCATCTGAAAATTGTGTACCATAAGGATGGGTTGTTAACCCATGCGATGCGTTTTGCAAAGCCAATGGAAAGCGCTGAAAACAGTTATAATCGCTTTGTCACACCACCCATTATTTCTTGGTATCATATGCGCACAGCTAGCCTAGACAATAGTCAGTTACGCACCTTATTAAATCAGTTTGATTATGGTTCAGCGACTATCCCGCTTAAAGATAGTCACTTTTTATCAAATTTAAACCAATTTCGACCAGCTGGTTATCCTGAATTTAGCCAAGAGGATGTACTAAGCTCCCGCTAAACTTGCTGGCATTGCAAGATTAATCTGGCTGAGCTTGTGCTAACTTAAACTGGGCAAAGGCAGCCGCATCCAGCGCCGCATTTTGCTGACAAAGAAAATAGGCAACGTCATCACGATGCGGGGTTGGTGTAATATGGTGACCATCTTCCCAATAGAGCACAGCATAATGTACCAACTCTTTCAAATAGCAATGATCCCAAGCATAGTGGCAGTAACCGTGATGGTCTGACAGATAGGGGGCATACTGACTCTCAGTAGACCATTCAAGTTCGTTATTTTTGTATGCTGCAAAGGCTTTAGCATCCGCTTCCGCAGTCTCTGAATCAACAAAATAGGCAATATCCCGACGCGGTGGTAAAGCCTGAGGTAAACCGAACTTCTCGCTCACCGCGCTACATTCAACCACAATCCAGCCAATGAAGTGTTTGGCTATCTGATGATCCCATTTTAGTGCCACAAACATTTATCACTCCTTTATGTAAGAAACAAACAACCTGAGTGTACCAGTATTTGCGTACAGATATTATTGCAAAAATACAATTAACAACAAATTAATTTTAAATTAATAATTACAAAGACACTTGGCCAGCAATGCATATTTAAACATCTTTAACGCATTAAAATTCCCCGTTTAGAAAGTTCACAACTCACTGAAAAGCTGAGTTCTTAGTATTTTTATGCACTCAATATCGGGAAAAATCCGTGCAAAGTTTATACGCAATGCAATAATTTAACGAATACAACAAATTTATCCAATAATATTTAACAATAAATTTTGCATAAAAACCCTTCTTTTTTGGATAAAAATCTATAAAATCTCGCATTCCGTTGAATAGTCATTTTTGTACCCTTTTTATTGGTCTTGTTTAATTTTGACAGCGGTGATTAGTTAATAACCGACAATAAACACAACACAGGATCGAGGACTTTAATTGTGATGAAATCTTTGCAACCAAGTTTGATAGCACTCGCCGTCGTAGCGAATATTTATGACATTAACATTGTTAATGCAGCCGAAGTTCATAGTACAGCAAAAGCCATTGAAACCATTCAAATCACAGCGACTCGCCGTGCCGGTACAGTTCAGGAAGCGCCGCTGAACATTACTGCGGTTGACGCAGATGTCATGAAAGATCAAAACATTGGCGACTTAGAAGACGTTGCACGCTGGGTACCTGGTTTGACTGTTACCGATCAAGGTGGTCGTGAAGGCTCTCCTATCATTGTACGTGGCTTAAATACCAACTCCTCTGAACGCGCTTCAGATTCTGGTACTGTGGCAACTTACCTCGGCGAAATCCCGCTGAGCTTAAATCTACGCTTGACTGATATTGAGCGTGTTGAAGTGTTAATTGGTCCACAAGGCACACTCTATGGCGCAGGTACTTTAGGCGGCGCTATTCGTTACATGCTAAAAGCCCCAGTGATGGACATCACTGAAGGACAAGTTTCTGGGGATGTATTCAGTCTCAGTGAAAGCGATGGCACTGGCAGTGAGTTTGGTTTGGTATTCAACTTACCACTTATTACCGATGAACTTGCAGTTAGAACGAGCATCAATCGTTATCACAATCCTGGGTTTTTGGATTATAACTACGTTACGAAAACGCCTGGAGTCACAAACCAAGATCCAAACTGGCAAGATGCTGCTGCCGTGGCTGACAATATTAAACAAGTTAAAGATGCCAACGATGAGACTATTACCACAGCGCGTGTATCTTTACGTTGGGTACCAAATGATACCTTTAACGGTACATTGAATTATTTCTACCAAAAACAAGAAAATGGTGGCAATTCTATCACTCAGTACCAGTCGCTCGCCGAGTCAAATCCTTTACACAACCTAGTTGGTAAGTATGAATCTGCCTATCGCGTTGAAGAACCAAACGAGCAAAACAACGACTTGCTAAGTTTGGAATTGAACGTTGACCTTGAATTTGCCGATTTGGTCTCAGCCTCAGGTTGGTCAAGCTATGATAACGATGGTCAACGCGACCAAACCGACTTGCTCTATGATATTTGGTCAGGGTACGCTGATTTCCCGACATTTACTGCATTGACTCGTGATACCACTAAGCAAGACAGCTTCACCCAAGAGATCCGTTTGGTATCAAAAGGTGACAGTAAGTTCAACTGGATCGCTGGGGTTTATTACAACAAAGTTGAGACTTCAAGCGATGACCGTGAGTACACACCAGGATTGACTGAATATTGGGGTGGTGGCATTCCAAATATTGAACCCGACCTTGAATATATTGCATTGGCCGACTCAACTACCAAAGAGTCTGCTCTATTTGGTGAGATTGGCTATGAAGTAACAGAGGCATTCAACGTTACTTTAGGTGCCCGTTTTTATAAGTACGATGTCAATACGCTATCGGGTTCCGCAACACCGCTCTATTCAGGCGATGTTACGGCGTTATCGCAAATCGAATTTGAAAAAATAGCTGCTAAAGATGATGGCCAACTATTCAAGTTTAACGCTAACTATACTTGGGATAATGGCGTATTAACTTACTTTACCGTAAGCGAAGGTTTTCGTATCGGCGGCGGCAATGGTCTGAAGTCATGCCCTGAGCAACTACCTGATCAACAAATCATTTGTGCGCTACCGAACGAGCTCGATTACAAACCTGACACCACTACCAATTACGAGTTAGGCCTTAAATCAACTTGGTTGAAAAACCGTCTACATTTCAACGCCGCGGTGTTTAGTGTGGATTGGAATGATGCACAGATCACCACAGTCACAGTAAACGGACAAGAAATCATCACAGCTAACGCAGGTGCTGCAAATTCTACTGGTGTTGAGTTATCAACCCGTGCGGTGCTCAATGATAATTGGACAACTTATGCCACTTATTCATACGCAAAAGCTGAGCTGACAGAAGACGCTCCAGCATTATTTGGTGTTGTTGACTCAAGCTATCAAAGCTATTACGACGGCGCCAAAGGTGACCGTTTACCCGGTGCTCCTGAACATCAATTCTCATTTGGTGTGAGTTATGAGCAAGAGGTTTTCGGCGATAAAATGCTAAACGTCAACTACGGCTTAACGGCTCAAAGCGACGTCTATACTAAAGTAGGCTTAAAAGCTGATGGCGAAACTTTACCTGGCTATGCACTTAGCAACTTAAGTGCAAAAGTTTCGGGTGAAGCTTGGTCTGCGACACTTTACATTGATAACTTATTCGACAAATACGCATTTACCTCGGTACGTCGTGATAAGTCTTGGTCAGGACTCGCTCGCTACGCTGACGAAAACAAAGAATTACCAGAACTGCAACGCGTTTATGGTCATTACATTACCAAACCTCGTACTATAGGTGTTAAATTTACCTATAATTTCGAACTATAAAAGCTGAGGGGCTTCGCCCCTCCCTTATTGAATGTATGTTGAATTATCACCACGTAGAACAACTACTCATAAAAAACCAACTCTTAGAAGCACATCAACAACTTGTTGCGCACTTAAAAAACGCGCCTCAAGATCATCGCGCCTTTCTACTGCTCAGCAAACTACATGTAAAAAATCGCGATCTAAATAAAGCGCTCGCAATCATTGAACATTGCATCACGCTTTCGTCCATGGCTTTATATTGTTTAGAAAAGGCCAAATTACTCTATTTTTTGAACCAACCGCAAGCTGCGAAAGACGCCTTGGCTAGAGCAACTGAACGCCATTTCGACGCGTTAGACCATGACTGTGCCGCTAACTTATATCTTCGCCTTAACCAATATCAAGCTGCTCATCAGCAATTTGCTAAGGCGTATCGGCTTGCACCAACCCAGCCTGAGATCCTGCTCAATTATGCCATCAGCGAGAAAATGTGCGGCAATTTAGATTTGGCTACACAGCTGCTAAATGATTGTGTCTCACTCAATCCCAACCACTATCGCGCCCAGTTGGCTTACAGTGAAATCAGCCCAAAAACAATAGCTGAAGATAGAATTGCACAGCTAAACGCGATATTAGCCCAACAACAAAAAGTGCGAAATACAGCACCTGTTGCTCAGCAATACTTACATCATGCTCTGGCCTTAGAGTACGAAAAGCAAGGTGAATTTCAATCGGCATGGACACATTTCAGCCTCAGTAAAGCGGCTGTTAGTCAACATAGTCGGTTCGAAAAAGATGCATTTCAAGAGTATATTGCCAGTGTTAAAGCACAACTTAACACACCACTAAACTACGAACCATATCACGACATTGAGCCCATTTTTATTATCGGCATGCCACGTTCAGGTACTAGCTTAACAGAGCAAATCCTCGCGCAATTAGTAGCCGTGGAAGGACTGGGTGAATTAACTGCGCTTGCACAATACTTGCAAATCAGCCCTGACTTCGCACACAACACTCAGCAATTACAAAACGCCTATCAAAGCTCCTCTGTCGTAGAACGCTATCACCAATTTTATCAACAGTTGTCTAAGCAGCAGCGAGGCATAGATAAACAACCATTTAATATCTTGTTCGCCGACCTCTTAATTAAGGCATTTCCAAACGCTAAGCTTTTGATTTTGAATCGCAATCGTTTTGACACTTGTATTGGCAATATGCGTCAATTATTTCAAAGCTCGAGTCCATTTCATCAGTATAGTTTTTCATTTTCGGATATTTGTGCTTACTACGACGGTATTGATGATTTAGCCCAGCATTTAGCAACACATTACCCAAACCAAGTGTCACGAGTTAGCTACGAAATGCTGGTCACTGAGCCACAACATACCATGACTGAGATTTGTGCGTTTTTAGGACTGCAATGGCACAGTAACGCACTGAATTTCCATCAAACGCAGTACTTTTCCGCAACTGCGAGTAAGCAGCAATTGCGACAACCTTTAAACAGTCGTTCGCTCGGTAAATTTCGCGGAATTTATCCCTTAGACTGCTGAATCGTGTTGAACAGGTGGCTTTTCAGCATAGGGATGTTACAGTAACCAAAGGTTGTAAATTGGTTGTGGAAGTATCTATGAATTCCCAAGATAAAATAAGAAAAATCATTATATTAGGTGGTGGAACCGCAGGCTGGTTAGCGGCCTGCCATTTAGCGAGAAAACTGAAGCCAAACCACTCCGATGGGATACAAATTGAGTTAATTGAATCACCTCATTGCCCCAATATCGGCGTTGGCGAGGGCACGGTGCCGTTAATGGCAAAAACACTTAAGGAATTTGGCATCAGTGAAAGCGAATTTATTCAAAGCTGTAATGTTTCCTTTAAGCAAGGCATTTTATTCGAAAATTGGAATAAGCCAGCAGCAGAGAATACAGAACCGCACCGTTATTACCACCCTTTTGAATATCCACTTCTCAACAATGACAGCGTTGCCAACTGGCTACAAACCAAGCCAAGTGATTTCTCCTACGCGATGGGCATGCAATCGACCATTTGCGATTTAGGCCTTGCGCCCAAAGCGATTACTGACAAAGAGTATGAAGGTAAACTGCCTTACGGCTATCACCTTGATGCCGGCTTGTTTTCTCAGTTTTTGGCAAAACACGCAACCACGAAACTCGGGGTGTCACATCGTTGTGCTCACATCATTGATGCCGAGCTGACACCTGACGAACATATTACGTGTTTAATTGATGAGCATGGTAATCGCTATGCGGCTGATTTTTTCGTTGATTGCTCGGGTTTTGAAGCGTTCTTGTTGCAGCAAAAGTTGCAAGTTCCTACCATACCACTGACACACACTTTATTTGTTGATAGAGCTTTAACCATTCAGATTGGCCACGATGAGCGCACGCCTATTGTGTCTTACACTAAAGCTACCGCACATCAAAGTGGTTGGATCTGGGACATTGCCCTACCTACACGCCGTGGTATTGGTTTGGTCTACTCATCTCAATATATGGCTGAAAATGACGCACGCACATTACTTGGCGATTACATCAATGATGCTGAAAAAGCGCAAGGTGCTCGCCTCATTGATATGAAAATTGGTTACAAAGCACAATTTTGGAAAGGCAATTGTGTCGCGATAGGCTTGGCACAAGGTTTTGTTGAACCACTAGAAGCAACGGGTTTATTACTCTTTGATGTCACCTCAAAGTTACTCGCTACACAATTTCCCGTCTACAAATCACAGCTAACGATCTGCGAGAGGCGTTATAACCAAGACGTCAAACACTTGTGGGAAAGCGTGGCGGTATTTATTAAACTCCATTATGCCTTATCCAATCGCGATGATAGCCGCTTTTGGCTAGATAATCGCGATCCCGCAACTTGGCCACCAAGACTCAATGAATTGTTACATCAATGGCGTTATCAGGTACCAAGCTATTATGATTTACCTAATGGATTGGACGCGTTTCATTTGGAGAATTATCTCTACGTACTGTATGGAATGGCATTTGAAACCCGCATAGAAGAAATTGCCCATCGCTATGAGCACGCTGAAAAAGCACAGCAACAATTCGCTACCATCCGCGCAACTGCGCCCCAACTTGCCAAACACTTGCAAGCCAATCAAATGCTGCTGGAGAAAATCAAACAGTTTGGGCTCAGCAAAATATAGCGCTTTGCGCCATTCTCATCATGCGCCGCGGTGCTTGTTAGACTGCGGCCACCTCCCCCTCACACAGCTAACTCCATAACCTAAAAGTAAAAGATCCACCTTCTGAAGAAGGTGGCTTTGCATTAGCCCCTTAGAAGGGGGCGTTGTTTACTCAAGTGTCAGCTGAGCTTGCTCTTGCATCTCTTCCTTTTCTTGATGCCTTACGTACCGCCTGATAATTTCTTCGTT
>NZ_JBHRSD010000023.1:106601-141386 GCF_042643375.1 Pseudoalteromonas fenneropenaei | reverse complement strand
CAGCTCAGGGTTGCAATACCTCCCTGTCGCATCGTACCTCGGTCATTTCTGACCTCACCACGCTGCGAAGCTGTCCTCTCTAGCCTGCCCAAGTATTCCCATGCTGCCATAGGTATGTTGCTAGCAACATTAAATAACCATTTTCATACTGCGTGAAAACTAATGCCTTGCTATGCTGTCTAAGCAATAGGCTAGCGAATAGCTTTTACTTGAGATAAAAGCAAAATGCTCAGCCATTGAGTATAGTTTTTGAAAGGTAGTTGGTGTTTCAGCTACCCGTAAGGGAGAAAGCGATGAAATTATCATCTTTTTTGGCGACCTTGGCTTTAGCTTCGCTCAGTATGTCGTCTTATGCAGCGGCTGTAGCCGTTAAATGGCAGGACTTTAATAAATATCGTGATGTATATCCTTCCAATCAAGCTAAAGGGTCTTACCATAAGTACGTTGCGGAGCAGTTTGAAAAGCATCTCAATAAATTAGCCGAACAATTACCCTCAGGATACACATTGACGGTGAATTTTGACGATGTCGATTTAGCCGGCGATGTTCATTATGGTATTCAGGAGCTTAGGATCATTAAGCCAATTCATTTTCCACGTTTGACGATCAGCTACGAATTAAAGGATGCAGCGGGTAAAGTGCTACTTACGGAACAGCAAAAAGTCTTGAAAGACATGGCATTTATGGACCGCAGTCGTCTCGGTACCGACAGCGCCTTTTACTATGATAAACGGCTGTTAACGGAATGGTTTAACGATACAGTGGTACCAGCAAGCAAAGCAGGCTAACTGGCACCAAGCAAGGTTATTTGAAGCTTGCGAGTAAATTATGCAGCTGCTGAAGTTTTTGCACGGTTTGTGCAAGATGTTGTTGGTCAATTTCTTGGCTTTCTGCCAGTGCTGCAACATCGGCAGCAACCTCAAGGACATAAGGTTTAAAACGTTTCGCTTCTACCTGAAAGCCAGCTTCGGCTTGAAATAGCGCGGTAAACTTACCGTGACCTTGGCGGTGCAGCTCATCAAGCTTTTGGTCGGCGTCTAAAGCTTGGCGATACAAGAGCTTAAGATTTTCGTTCAATTGTGTGATGACGGCTTGCATTTTTACCCTAAAGTTTTTCTCAATCGGGCCGATAGTCTACGTGGATTCAACAAAAAAGTCAGGTACATGCTTATGAATATTTCTGGAAGCAACCTTCCTGTTATGTCTGGTGCTGGGCAAAGTGGTGAAGTATACAGCGCTTCTTTGGCTAAAAAGCAACAGCAAGCAGATGGTAGAGCCGCACTTGCTTTGATTGAAGCCGCAGGGTCAACTGCGCAAGCACAAAGCCCTGCTAAATCAACCACAGCAACTTTAGGCAACCATATTAACGTGTATGCTTAAGCTTAGCGCTTAAGTTGTACTCGACCCTTTGCAACCAAGGCAAAGGGGTTGTTTATTGCTGGTTCAAGTCAATCGGTAGCAAAGTTTTTTGCATGCCGATTTTTTATTTCTAACGCTCACTGAACAGTACGTTAGTTATCTTACAAAGCGTTGTAAGTCTTTTTGGGTTTGCTTGCTCTGTTGTAGAGCGCGTTGGCAGTCATTTACCGCTTGGTCGACCTGTTGTTTGGTTTCCTGACCTAAGCCGACAATTTGCGTTACGGTTTCATGCGTCCGCGTTTGGGTGGTTTCGAGTTGATGCACGGCGCTGACAATCGCTTCAAGTTGTTGTTGGTTTGATGCGAAATCTTGAGTCATCGCGCTAAAGCCTTTTGAGGTCTCACTAATGGCTTGCTCCGCATGGCTTGAATGGCTGATCAGTTGTTCAGATTCTCGATTGGTTTCACTGACTAGCGTATTCATCTGATTGATAAACTCGCTGATCTGGCGGGTTGCATTATTGACCTTCACAGAAAGGTTGCGCACTTCGTCAGCGACCACAGCGAAACCACGGCCGGCTTCGCCTGCACGTGCCGCTTCGATAGCGGCATTTAAAGCCAGTAAGTTGGTTTGATCTGAAAATTCCTCAACCATTTTCAAAATGCTGCGAATGTTTTCACTATTTTCGCGTAAGCCACTTACTGTCGTGGAGAATTTGCCAAGCAAAGCGGTAATTTGCTCAACGTCTTTGACCAGCTTAGATAGCTCTTGCGCCGAACCGCGGACAAAGTGCAGGCTTTCGGTATTGGCTTGGTAAACGCTGTCGGTATTGGCGACAATACTTTGCAAACTTGCACTGACTTCATCGCTGGCGGCAATGATAGTATCACCACCCCGGATCTGTTGGTCACTTATCTTTGCCGTTTGCTGCATCGCTTTAGTGACATTTTCACTACTCTGGGCGGCTGCTTGGGCACTTTGGTAGCTGCCTTTTAACAGCTCACTGAGGTGAGTTGTGAAGGTATTATATTGCTCGGAAAGGTCGCGAAATTCATCACAGGTAAATTGAGGTAACTGCGCATTGAGATTACTACCTTGGTGATTAATTTGCACCAAAGTATCACGCATTGCTTGTACTGGGCGGACTATCAGAAAGCACATATAGAAGACGGTAAAGGCAAATGCACCTAAGGTGATGAGTGCGAGCAGCCAAAATAGGCCCAACCTCTGAGAGCTTTCATCTAGCACTTGGTACAGCCAGTAAAAACTGATGATCTGAAAGGCAAAGACAAACAGCAAGTTGCCGACGATTTTTCGTGTTAGGGTGAAGAAGAAAGTTTCTTCAATTGTCTTATAAATACTCATAAACCAACTCATGGGGGCCTTCCTTATTGTCGATTGCCCTGCTCAACTTTTCTTGTTTTACTGATCACAATCAGCGCTAAATACTTAAATACATTTTGGTTTGGCAAGGATAATTGCTAAATATCCCATCAACACCTATAGCCTTAAGATAGTCGATATCTTTTTGTTTATCGACGGTATAGGCATAGACTTTAAGCCCACGTTGTTTGGCATCAGCAATAAATTCAGCACTTACAAAGTCCTTATCGACATGTACGCTGTAAGCATCAAGTTGACTGGCAAAGGCGGCGTGATCCAATGGTATAGATGCTGTTAAAGCGCCGATCTTAAGCCAAGGTAATTGCTGCTTAAGTGCTTTTAGCATGGGATGATTGAACGAAGACACCAGCAGCTGTTGTTGATTGATTAAGCCACTTTCGAGATTGCGCTCTAAGCATGCAATAAAGCCCCTTAGTTCACCGACATGTTTCAATTCGAGATTCAACATCGTCTGCTGTTTGACCAGGGCAAAGACGCTATCTAACGTCGGGATTGGGTTGCCATCGCCAGCATCCAACAATGCTAGTTGTTGATAAGTGAATTCAGAGACTTTGCCCTGACCAGAGGTAGTGCGGTCCAACCAAGAATCATGCAGTACCACAAGGTCATCAAGACAGCTTTGGATATCTAGTTCAATACCATCTGCATTAGCTTCGAGAGCCGCAGCGATGGCGGGTAAGGTATTTTCCGGATATGTGCCACTGGCACCTCGGTGAGCAAAGACTTTCATGATTTTGCCGTTTTCCTTGCGATTGACCAGGTTTCGTATAACGCTGCGCTCACCACTAACAAGCCACCGACAAGTGTTTGCCAGTTAGGGCGCTCTGCTAACAGCATAAACGCCAGCAAAGTTCCATACAAGGGTTGTAGGCAAGAGATAAGCCCAGCCGTGGTTGCGCTAAGATGTCGTAAGGCATGAGCAAACAGCGCATGGGGTAAAGCGGTAAACACCACACCAGCTAACAAAAGTAGTTGCCAGTTGTGGCTCTCTACTTGGCTTGGTGGAGCGGATACAAACCCCGCTAATAATAGTGCCGCGATACAAGTTTGATACAGCATCGCATGAGGTCCACTGTAAGTGGCGAAATAGCGCTTTTGTAAAATGTTACGTAGCGCAAAAAGTGCGCCTGAAACCACACCACTTAAGATCCCCAAGGTTACATCATTGCCAAGATTGGCTTCTGGAACCAAGAGATATATTCCCGTGATGACGACAGCGGCACTGATGATATCTTTACGTTGAGGCTTACTTTTAGCAAAGAGGGGCTCCAAAAATACAGTGATCACCGGATAGGTGAAAAATGCGATGATCCCTGTTGCTACGCCCGCCAATTGCATGCCAGCAAAGTAGGTGACCCAATGCAGGCCGACAACCGCGCCGAGCAATAATGCAATCAAGTAGTCTTTGCCACGGTTAAGCAAGATAGCTTTACGTTGTAATGTTAGCAACAACCAGAGGGTTGCAAAGGCGATAGCGGTACGATAGACCGTGATATCTAAAGCGCTGAGCGAGATAAGCTTGGAGAACAGAGCAGTACCACCGAACATTAGTACTGCAATATGTAAAAAGATTAGACTTTGTTGGTTTTGTTGCATGTCAGCACCAAAGTTTTTTTCCTATCATATCAAGCATCTTAGTATTTGATATGGCAAAAAGCTGAAATTATAAAATATTGCAGTGGATGACAGTTGTCACTGGGCAAACCGACAACTCACTATATAATGGATGAATGTATATAAGTTAGGCACTAAACCATGACTTGGATGCTCTGGCGCAGTCCTGCGCATACGATGAGTTTGGCGGGGAGAAGCAGTAAATTTTGGAATTGGGGTCCGCTCATTTTCAGTAGTTTCTATTTTTTTCCTTTAATAATGAATTGGAAGAGCTTCAGTGTTGTTGAAGTCTTATTGCAGTTATTGTGTTATCTGATCTTTATATTACTTTACGGCATTGCCCTCTATCGTCGTGGCGAGCAAGTGCTGAGCGTCTTATTGTTGATGACTCTCTTGTGTCTTGCTGGTTCTTATCTGACCTACGGCACGCATAGCTTATATGGCTTTATCGCCTATTTTTGTGGTTTTTCTTTTAATCGGAGCAAGGGCATTGCCTTACTGTTGATGTTAATGGTCGCAATCGCGGTCAGCGCTTTTGTGGTGGTGCCCATTCCCAGTTATTACTACTGGGGACCTGCATTTATTCTGAGTATTGGTTTATTTAGTTTTGGCATGATGGAGCAGCGCGAGCGTATTTTTCGCCAAAAAGAAGCGCAGTCGCAGCAGCAACTGGAACAGCTTGCCGCAATTGCAGAGCGCGAGCGCATTGCGCGTGACTTACATGACATGTTAGGACATTCCTTGTCATCCATCGCCTTAAAGGCGGAGCTGGCGAGCAAACTAATGGTCGCGGGGCAAAATCAGCGGGCAGTGAACGAGTCCGTGCAAGTTGCTGAGTTGGCAAGGGCATTATTAAGCGATGTACGTGAGGCTGTTACTGGCTTAAAGCGTAAAGGGTTAGTGGCAGAAATTGAGCAATTACAGCAGCTTCTACAAGCTCAGCAGGTGACGGTCGAACTAGATTTACAGCCAGTGACACTCAATGCAAAGCAAGAAACAACCTTAGCTATGGTGGTGAAAGAGGCGGGGACCAATATTCTACGTCACAGTAATGCATCTAAAGTGGCTATTCGGCTTTTTAGTGACGGCGACAAGAACCATTTGCAAATCGCTGATAATGGTGATGACAAACAATTGACTCCTGGCAACGGTATTCAAGGTATTCAAGCTCGCATCGCTGCGCTAAATGGCGCCTGCGAAGTACGTTATGATCAAGGTGTGGTGGTAAATGTCCATATACCGCTTAGCGTGTAAAGGAGTAATGTGGTAGTGAAAGTATTGATAGTGGAAGATCAAGCGCTGGTACGCGGGGCAATTGCTGCCTTACTGAGTCTGGAGCCCTTGTTTCAGGTGGTGGCGGAGGCCGCCAATGGCAAAGCAGCCCTACAAAGCTTGCAAAGTTTGCCAGACGAGTTGCAACCTGACATTGTCTTAACCGACATTGAAATGCCAGATGTGACAGGTTTAGAACTGGCTCAACATTTAAAACAAGCACGACCAGAAATTAAAGTGGTGATCATGACCACCTTTTCCCGCGCGGGTTATATTCGACGGGCGCTGGAACTGGGTGTAAAGGGTTTTATTCTTAAAGAGGCGCCGAGTGATTATCTCGTCAATGCGCTGAAAAAAGTCATGAATGGGCAAAAAGTGATTGATCCTGAGCTTGCTATCAATGCGCTCGATGATGCAGATCCATTAACCGACAAAGAGCGCAAGGCACTGCGTTTAGCGGAAGAGGGGTTAAGCACGGCACAAATTGCCAGCAAACTTTATTTAAGTGAAGGTACAGTAAGAAACTATTTATCAGAAGCGATTGCCAAACTGGGCGCTAGTAATCGTATCGATGCAGCACGCATAGCTAAGCAAAAAGGATGGCTATAACGGATTTCTGGGCTTGATTTTTGCTTACATCCAAATATTGGCTATTTAATAGTTCGGCAATTCACTATAGAATTAATCCATTATTCTTAGTTTTGCTGAGTATTTGGTTTACGATTTTGTCATGAAAGATCTCTCACTGGTACATTTTGTTATTGCGCTGTGCTCAGCTGTGAGTGCGGCGTTTTTGTGGCTGAATTGGCGTATCCATTATAACTTGAGTGGCACCAAGGCGTGGGCGTTGTACGGCATTTGCTTGACTACGGGCAACGTGTTGCTGGCATTACAAGCTCAGTTACCTAGTGAGTTTGCAATTGTGTTTGCTAACTTACTGATTTTTACTTGCAGTTACTTTTTTGCCAGTGGTACCGCGGAGTTCTATCGCCAACCCATGCCAGATAAAATGTGGATGGCGTTAATGGCCGTGTGTATCCCTATAGGGGTTTGGTACACCTTGGTAGAAAGCAATATCCTAGTACGCCTGACGCTCAACTACGTGGTTTCTTCTGTTAGTTTGTTTATCGCGTTACGTGCCATTTTAGCTGCCACTCGCACCCAGCAGCGGAGTCTTGCTGAGCACGGTTTTATGTTTGCGATTTGGCTAATATGGGGCGCGCTCACTGCGCGGATGGTGTTATTAGGTGGGTTTAATGCAGGCGACACCGTGCTTGCAACTACCCAAGCCAACCAAGTGTTTACCATCATTATTGCTATCGTACCGCTTATCGCCAGCTATTCGATGTGTTTGCTGTGTAGTGGTCGGCGTGAGTCGATGCTCTCAGCCTTACAGGCAAAGTCCGAGTTTGATGCCAAACGTAAAAGCCGCTTTTTGGCGATGCTAAGCCATGAATTAAGAACCCCACTGAATGCCATCGTTGGGCATGCCAATATGCTCAAGCGCGTTCCGCATGAGCCAGCCAAACACCGTCAGTTGTGTGACATCATTGAAAATGCTGCGGTCTCACTAGCCGATTTAGCTAATCAAGTTTTATTGCAAGCTAAAGGTGAGCAACAGCAAAGCCGCAGTCATGTGTTGTCACTAAGTAACTTACTTGAGCCCCTTTTTACCTTACTGCGACCTTTGGCAGAACAAAAGGGCCTGCAATTTAGCTATCAAATCGCGCCAGCTTATCAAAGTATGCGATTTGTACTCGAACGTGAGCCGTTGCAGTTAGTGATTAAAAACTTGCTTTCCAATGCAATCAAATATACCGAGCAAGGCCATATTCTCCTTACCGTAAACTGTGAAGAGTTTAATGGTGAAAAGCCTTTGCTGACCTTTACCGTGTCTGACACCGGCCCCGGTATCTCACCTGCTATGCTGGATAAATTATTTGACCCATTTGTCACAGGTGGAGCTGAAGAAAGTATTGCAGATGGCGCAGGGCTAGGATTAGCGCTATGTCAGCAGTTGCTGAGTAATATGAATACCCGTATGCAAGTTGAGTCGATTGTCGGCGAGGGCAGTTGTTTCCGCTTTACGATTCATGCGGAGATCGCTCATGAGCCAACTAGTGCAGCGGTTGTTACCCATCCTAAGTTCACCTCAGTGCAAGGAGAATGTGCGGTATTAGTGATTGAGGATGTGGAGCTGAACCAAAAGGTGATTGCACATTATCTACAGCAGGCACACTGTCGTTTCCATATTGCCGCATCATTAGCGCAAGCGACGCAGCAATTGCAAAAAACCGCTTTTGACGTAGTGCTGTTGGACATGCGCTTACCGGATGGGCATGGGCTTGAATGGCTAGCTAAAGTGGTGCCGAACTTAAAGTTAATGTCGCAGCCAGTGTTTGTTGCGTTAACTGGCGATGTCAGCGCCGCAGACAGATATGCTTATCAACAAGCGGGGATCATCGCTTGTTTAGATAAACCCATCGAGCCTCAAGCGCTCTATAGTTTATTACGTCAGATCTTAGGCGAAGTGCCGCATTTATTTAATTCTTTGCTCGACACCCAAGTAATAGATCAATTACTGCGTGCGGTCGAAAGTCAGTATTTACACACTAAGCTGATGTATCTGTCAGATACCTATGATTATGAGTTGGCACAGCTGCAAGGGCTTGCGGATATTGAAGCGCATGAAGCACTTGCCGAGAAACTCAATCGCCTAGCCAATGAAAGTGCTGCGCTTGGGATGCGTGAACTAGCCCAGCAATTAACGGCGTTGGAGCAGCAGGTGAAAGCAACTCAGGATGTTGATTGGCATGCCTTACACCAATGCGCACGCGGCAGTATTCAGGAGCTGCAGGCTTATTGCTACCGTGTGGCTTAAGGCATGTCCTATTTTCTGACGCAAAACTTTCATAGTGCTTGCTGTTGCCTTTGCGGGTTTTACGTTAAACTATGGGCATAACGCAGTGAAAAAGAGCATGCATGTCTAATCAAGACCCCTACCTCAGTCGCGAACAAGAAAAATACGACAACCCCGTACCGAGCCGCGAGTTCATACTCGACTACATCAAACAAGCAGGCAAAGCCACCAGCTTTACTGAGCTGTGCCAAGCTTTGCGCGTACTTGACAGCGAACGTCAGGACGCGTTTAAGCGTCGGCTGCGGGCGATGGAGCGGGATGGTCAGCTGCATTTCAATAAATTTAAGCGCTATGTGATCCCAACCGACGATGGCCTAGTCAAAGGTAAAGTGATTGGTCATCGGGATGGCTTTGGCTTTTTAGAAGTCGAAGGTGAACCTAAAGATTGGTTTATCGCCAAGCACCAAATGCAAGGCGTGTTACATGGTGATTGGGTACTTGCCAAAGCTGCTAGCCGTGGTGCTGGCGGTCGAGTTGAAGCGCGTATTGTGCGGGTGCTGGACAACGAGCGTACGCCAATTATTGGCCGCTTTTTCAAAGAGCATGGCATGGCGGTTGTGGTGCCCGAAGATCCGCGCATTACTCAAGAAATTGTGATTATACCCGGTGGTGAAGGTGGCGCACGGCACAACCAAATGGTGCAAGTCTGCGTGACACAAAACCCGACTCGACAAATGAATGCGGTCGGTAAAGTCACCGAGGTACTTGGCGAACATATGGCGCCGGGGATGGAAATAGAAGTCGCGCTGCGTAATCATGATATTCCGCACGTTTGGCCTGAGGCTGTGCTGGCCCAAGTGGCACCGCTTGGTGCCGAGGTCGAGGAGGAAGCAAAACAGCATAGAGTAGATTTACGCCAGCTACCTTTAGTGACCATTGATGGTGAAGATGCACGCGATTTTGACGACGCAGTCTATTGTGAACGCAAAAAATCAGGCGGTTGGCGACTATGGGTTGCGATTGCGGATGTGTCACATTATGTGCCCAAAGGCAGCCCGCTTGACCTTGAAGCAATTGAGCGCGGTAACTCAGTGTATTTCCCTGAGCAAGTGATCCCTATGCTGCCAAAAGTCTTGTCTAACGGCTTATGTTCGCTTAATCCGCACGTTGACCGTCTCTGTATGGTCGCGGAAATGACAGTGTCTGAAGCGGGTAAGTTATCTGGTTACAAATTCTATCAGGCGGTGATGAACTCACATGCCCGTCTAACCTACACTAAAGTGCATGCGATTTTGCAAGGCGATGTTGCTCTACGTGAACAATACCAAGCGCTTGTGCCACATTTGCAAGATTTACAGCAAATGTATATGACGCTCAAAAGCGCGCGTTTAGAGCGCGGTGCGATTGAGTTTGAAACCCTTGAAACCCGTTTTATCTTCAATGCGCAGCGTAAAATTGAGGCGATAGTGCCGCTGGTGCGCAATGACGCCCACAAGCTGATTGAAGAATGTATGATTTTGGCTAACGTAGCGGCTGCGAAGTTGTTGGAAAAGCATGAAGCGCCAGCGCTTTATCGTGTCCATGATGAACCGGATCAAGAAAAGCTCAGCCACTTCCGCCAGTTTTTACAGGACTTAGGGATTGAAAATAGCTTACCGTTAGATCCGTCGCCGGTTGAACTTGCCAATGCCTTAAATAATATTGGTGAGCGCCCTGAAGCTGAACTGATTCAAACTATGTTGCTGCGTTCAATGAAGCAAGCGGTATATCAGCCAGAGAATATCGGCCACTTTGGTTTGGCATTGCCTGCGTATGCGCACTTTACCTCACCTATTCGCCGTTACCCAGACTTAGTGGTGCATCGCGCCATCAAAGCCGTGTTAGCCAGCCAAGGGCAAATTGTGTCTGGCGGCTTTAGTTATGAAAGCGATGAGGCCAATAAGCTGGGTGAGCAGTGTTCAATGACTGAGCGCCGCGCTGATGATGCCACCCGTGAAGTTGCTGATTGGCTAAAGTGCGAATATATGCAAGATCATGTTGGCAGCGAGTTTACTGGGGTGATCTCGTCCGTGACCAATTTTGGTTTGTTTGTGCGTTTGGACGACCTGCAAATCGACGGCATGATCCACATTAGCACCTTAGGTCAGGAATACTTCCACTTTGATGGTGCTAAACAATGTCTAATTGGTGAACATAGTCGCACGGTATTCCGATTGGGGGATAAACTCAGTGTGCAAGTGGCCTCGGTCAGTTTAGATGAACGCCGGATCAATCTTGCCTTGGCTGGTAACGCGTTACCAGACCGTTATGCACGCCGCCGCGCGAGTAAAGGACAAACGGAAGCAACAGCCAAAACTGCGAGCAGCATTCGCGAGCAATTAAGAGCGGGCGACATTCCGGGTAAACCAAGTAAAGGTAAAAAGCCGGCGAAGAAGGGTGGCAAAGCAGACAAGCCCAGTAGCAAAGCGGGCAAAACCAAAGCCAGTAAAAAAGCGGAGAAAAACCTAAGGCTAAACGGCCAGGTAAAAACGCCCGCAAACGTACCAAATCAAGTTAAGCCATTGGCAAAGCGCCAAGGGCGAACAAACGGAGTTATGACACTGTGAGCAGTGAACTGATTTTTGGCTTCCATTCAGTGGAAGCGATTTTGAGCAAAGAGCCTGAGCGCTTTTTAGAAATTTATGCCTTGAAGGGTCGTGAAGACAAACGTTTAAATCCAATTTTGGAGAACGCACGGCGCTTTGGCATTTCAGTGCAATTTATGCAGCGTGCTGCACTGGATAAAAAAGCCGATGGTGAACAACATCAAGGCATTATTGCGAATATTAAAGCGGGTCGCAGCTACAACGAAAAAGATCTGGATGCGATTTTAGAAGCCAATCCTACCCCGTTCTTTTTGGTGTTAGACGGGGTGACTGATCCGCACAATCTTGGTGCCTGTTTACGTAGTGCCGATGCAGCTGGTGTACACGCGGTCATAGTACCAAAAGACAAGTCGGCTAAGCTCACTGCAACCGCACGTAAAGTTGCCTGTGGTGCTGCTGAAACGGTGCCTTTGGTACAGGTCACTAACCTTGCGCGCACACTGCGCGAATTAAAAGATGCAGGGGTGTGGATAGCGGGTACTGCGGGTGAAACCGATAGCGAAATTTTCACTGCCAACTTGACTGGGCCGATAGCTCTAGTGATGGGTGCAGAAGGTGACGGCATGCGTCGTCTTACTCGTGAACACTGTGATGTGCTAGTGAAGATCCCTATGGTCGGCACGGTATCAAGCTTAAACGTCTCAGTTGCGACTGGGGTGTGTTTATTTGAAATTTTACGTCAGCGTAAAGCGTTGGCTTTATAGCACAATTTCTTGCCAACTTGGCCAAGCTAATCGCACAGCTTATCTCACAGTTTAAAAATAAATGACAGCGGGCACTCCCCGCTGTTTTTATTGGCTTACTGAGCAAAATTAACCAAGTAATAAGGTCTCAAGTTCTTGCAGGCTAGTGACAGTGTAAGTGGGTTTCACATGAGGTGGGCAAACTACTCCTTGGTGCTGCAACCAGCAAGAATCAATACCAAAAAGATTAGCGCCAAGAATATCTGAACTTGGTGTATCGCCGACCATTAACACTCGGCTTTTCTCTGGGTTGCCAAACAGTGCCATAGTGTGCGCGAAGATCCGTTCATCCGGTTTTGCGACACCCACCAATTCAGAGATCACCACCTGTGCAAAACAATCTTGTAAGCCGGTATGAGCTAGGCGCCGCTCTTGCAACGCGGCAAAGCCATTGGTGATAATGCCGAGCTGAGCTTTACCTTTTAAACGTAATAGTAAAGAATTTGCGCCTGGCAATGGCTCACAAATGCTTGCCATCGCAGTCATAAAGCCTTCGTTGAGGCTTTCTGGAGTCACCGCGAGGCGCTCCGCCCAGTGTTGAAAGCGCGTTACTTGTAATGTGCGTGCATTGATAACGCCATTTTGATACTGCACCCATAGCGGTGCGTTTACCGCTTTGTACTCTTGATAATCTTGTTCGGTAAAGCTGACGTCATACTGCGCGAAGAGGGTTTTTAAGCCTAAATAAGCATTAAAACTAAATAAGGTTTCATCGGCGTCAAAAAAGATGTGGCTGTACTTCATAGTGCCCCTATTTGGTTACTCAAGGTAAAGAGCGGGAAAGTTAAACGGTGCCATCGCCAGCGTAAGCGCTTGGGTATAGGTGCTTTCACGGGTCGCTAAATGTTGAGTCAATAAGCCAATCGCACCACCTTGTTGTTTGATATTGACGGTATTAAATGCTTTGTCCAAAACATTGCCCAACTCCTCACCTTGTAACAGCGCCTGATAAAACACCGGTGGTAACGGTAAGTTGGCACTGCGGCCAATACTGGTGCGCGAGTTATTCGCTATCACCACAAAAGCAAATGTCGCGGGGCCATAACTAAACTCAGCTGCTCCGCCTTCCATTGCACAGTAAAAATCGGCTTGGTGATGTGCTTGTAGGTAACGCACGCGGTTTTCTGCACCAACGCGAGTTTCCTCTTCGCCAAGCGGTTGATCTGGCACTAAGCTGGGTGCATGGAGTCCTTCGCAGTGGATATGATGCTCAACAAAATATTGGCTGAAAACACTTTTGGCGGCGGCGATTTTTACGGGATTGGTTGAACCGACTAACACAGTCAAGGTCGGTTTATGGGACTCAGGCATGATTCACTCCTTACTTGAGTATACGCTTCCTAGTTGAAGCCGCAGCAAGGTTGACTAGGCTTGCTCATCCTAATTGCAGCGCTTAACAGCGCTCACAGGATTGACTTGCTGCCTTTTAGGTATAGAGGTGCACAGTGTAAGGAGTGCGCTGGCGTCATGCAACTTTTGTGGTTAAATCGGCAAACTCACTGGCGCCATGTTTTCCAAAGCGCGCTTTTTGACCAGTAAATCGCGGATAAGCGGGGTTAATACCAGTTCCATAGCTAGTCCCATTTTGCCACCAGGCACAACTAAGGTGTTGATCCGCGACATAAAACTACCATCGATCATTTGTAGGTAATACGGGAAGTTAACGTCCTCAATGCCGCGAAAGCGGATCACCACAAAACTTTCATCCAGCGATGGAATGTCTTTGGCGCTAAATGGGTTTGAGGTATCTACCGTTGGCACGCGTTGGAAATTAATATGAGTGCGAGAGAACTGTGGTGTAATGTGCTGAATATAGTCATCCATACTGTTGACGATAGAACTCATTACCGCTTCTCGGGAATGGCCACGCTCATTGGTATCGCGAATGAGTTTTTGGATCCATTCGAGGTTAATGATAGGTACCATGCCAATCAAGAGATCAACGTGACGTGCGACGTCGTGCGTAGCGGTTACCACTCCACCATGCAGCCCTTCGTAAAACAGCATATCGGTGTTGGCTTCAAGATCTTGATAGGGTGTAAACGTACCGGGCAACTGATTGAACGGCACAGCTTCATCAAAGGTATGCAGGTATTGACGCACTTTACCATTACCTGTTGCTCCGTATTCAGCAAACAGTGCTTCCAGTGCGCCAAAATCATTGGCTTGCTCACCAAAGTAACTGATGTGTTTGCCCGTTTGCACTGCCTCACGCCGAATTTTATCCATTTCTGGGCGGGTAAATCGGTGAAAACTGTCCCCTTCGACAAACGCCGCCGTCGCATTCACGCTACGAAAGATATGTTTAATCGCATTGGTGGTGGTGGTCGTTCCTGCGCCCGAGCTGCCGGTGATGGCAATAATGGGGTGCTTGTCTGACATAACATCCTCGCTGCAAAATTTGCTAGAGCTGGTTGAATTACTGCCAACATAACGTAACTTTTGTGCTTTGTCGAACGAGTCGTTATGATGATAAAAAATCATAATGAGTTCAGGACAATGAAAAAATTTGCGGCGCTTAGTGCGTTACTGATGGCGGCTTTTGGGGTAAATGCCAGTCAAATCTTCGTAGCTAAACCTTCCGAGCTTGGCCTTAATGTATTTGCTATCACCAGTGCTGAGGGCTATCACAATCAGCCGTTAGTCACAGCGCAAGGGGTGTATTTTACCGGGGAAGTGCAGCAAGCGGAGAGTACGCAAATGGACCTGTTTTTTTATGACTTTGCTTCAGGGCGCAGTGAAAATCTCACGCAGTCGCCAGTTAGTGAATATTCGCCTACTTTATACCCTTATGACTCAGGTTTATCTGCGATTGTGGTGGAACCAGATGGCAAGCAGCGGTTGTGGTTTTATCCATTTGATAAAACGCAAAGTGCTAAACGTTTATATGAGCATCTTGAACCTGTGGGTTACCATGCTTGGGGTGCTAATAAGGACATGATCCTCTTTATGCTCGGTGAGCCGCACTATTTACTCCACGGCCCAGTCACTGGCTATCAACCGCAAAAGCGCGCCGAGCACATAGGTCGCAGCCTTGCTTACAATGCTGCTAGTCAAAGGTTTTCATTTACTTATCAGGATGAGCAGCAACAGCAATGGTTTGCCACTTTGGATGACGCTACCCGCACGGTAAACAAGCACTTTGTACTCGCCAATACGGTGCAAGACTACACTTGGCTAAATGCCAACGAAGTGGCTTACGCTATTGCTGGTCGCATTTATCGGCGCAACCTCAACGCGGTGCAAAAGGTGTCACAGTGGTACGACTTTAGCGCTTATTGCCAGCAAATTAGCCGCCTCAGCGTATCGGGTGAAACCCTAGCTTTTGTCTGTGAACAAGGTATATAAATCGCGCGTTTCGCGCTACAATCACGGGCAGTAAATTTGCATTGGCAGTAAGGGCGGTAAATGGCCATATTAGTAACTGGTGGAGCAGGTTATATCGGCTCTCACACGGTAGTGGAACTACTTCAACAAGGCAGCCAAGTGGTGATTGTTGATAATCTCAGTAATGCATCGCTTGGTGCGCTGCAACGTATCGAGACAATTACAGGGAAACAGCCGATTTTTTATCAAGGTGACATCTTAGATAAAAGCTTTTTAGATGGGGTTTTTGCCCAGCATCACATCGAGCAAGTGATCCACTTTGCTGGTTTAAAGGCGGTGGGTGAGTCAGTACAAAAACCCATTAGCTATTATCAAAATAATGTCCAAGGGACGTTAACTTTGCTTGATGCAATGCGTGATGCCGGCGTGTTTAAGCTGGTATTTAGCTCATCTGCCACAGTTTACGGCGACCCAGCTCAACTACCGATTCGTGAAGATTTCCCGGTGGGTGGCACCACTAACCCTTATGGCACGTCAAAGCTGATGGTAGAAATGGTGCTACAAGATGTCGCGAAATCAGACCCGCGTTGGGCATTTGCGATTCTACGCTATTTTAACCCCGTTGGTGCCCATGAAAGTGGTTTGATAGGTGAAGACCCAAATGGCATTCCAAATAATTTACTGCCGTATATCGCCCAAGTTGCAGTGGGTAAATTGGCGCAATTAGGGGTGTTTGGTGATGATTACGACACTCAAGACGGCACTGGCGTACGCGATTATATTCACGTCGTTGACCTTGCGATTGGTCACTTACAAGCACTGGCGAGAATTGCAACGCACAGCGGTGTACATATTTACAATTTGGGCACTGGCAACGGTTATTCGGTGCTGGAAATGGTCAAAGCCTTTGAGCGTGCGGCCAACAAAGCCATTCCATATGTTATTAAACCACGTCGTGCTGGTGATATTGCCGCTTGCTACGCAGCGCCAGAAAAAGCTGCGCTAGAACTCGGCTGGCAAGCCAAACGCGGTATCGACGAAATGATGGCAGATACTTGGCGTTGGCAAAGTCGTAACCCAAACGGTTACAACCAATAATTTCATTAGCCGCAATTCAGCAATTTTGCTGGCTTGCGGCTATTCTTTACAGTAGCGGTAGGTTGTACAACCCGCCGCTTTGTTTTGGCGTTAGCCACCACTTTTGTTGATATAGGCAATAATTGCCTAGTGAAGACAAATCCTATAGTCTTGTGCGCCGCGCAATTCAGAGTAAAACATCATGAGCTTTAGCCAACTTGGCTTATCACCAGAAATTAATCAGGCCGTTGTTGAGCAAGGCTACACCACGCCAACACCTATTCAAGAACAAGCTATCCCAGCCATTTTACAAGGCCGAGATATTATGGCCGCGGCTCAAACCGGTACGGGCAAAACCGCCGGCTTTACCTTGCCGATGTTAGAGCGTTTGAGCCAAGGCACGCGTGCGCGCAGTAATCATGTGCGCGCTTTGGTGCTTACACCAACTCGTGAGCTTGCTCATCAGGTTTGGCAAAGTGTTGAAAAATACAGCAAAAACTTACCTTTATCATGCCAAGTGGTGTACGGCGGGGTAAAAATTAATCCACAAATGATGGCGCTGCGTAAAGGTGCCGATGTGCTGGTGGCAACGCCAGGGCGTCTGCTCGACTTATATCAGCAAAATGCGGTGCAATTTAGAGAGCTAGAAATTCTAGTGTTGGATGAAGCTGACAGAATGTTGGATATGGGCTTCATTCACGACATTAAACGCATTCTCAAGCTATTACCAGCACGCAGACAAAATCTAATGTTCTCGGCGACTTTCTCGCCAGAAATTCGTGCGCTTGCTAAGGGTCTTATTCACGACCCAGTGGAAATCTCGGTGGCGCCTGCGAATAGTACCGCTAAGAGTGTGACGCAATGGATTTATCCAGTAGATAAAAGTAAGCGGGCGGCGCTACTAAAGCATTTGATCACCAGCCAAAATTGGCAACAAGTATTGGTGTTTACACGCACTAAGCATGGTGCCAATCGCCTTGTTCAAGACCTGGAAAAGCATAAGATCAACGCTGCGGCAATTCATGGTAATAAAAGCCAAAATGCGCGCATGAGTGCGTTAAGTGGGTTTAAAAGCGGTGAAGTGCGGGTGTTAATCGCCACGGATATCGTGGCGCGTGGTTTAGACATTCAAGAGTTACCTACTGTGGTGAATTTTGACTTGCCAAATGTTTATGAAGACTACGTGCATCGCATCGGTCGTACTGGTCGTGCGGGTGCAAGCGGTGAGGCGATTTCATTTGTGTGTGATGAAACCATCGCGGATTTATTCGGTATTGAGCGTTTAATTCAGCAAGTGTTGCCGCGTGAAATCGTGCCGGGTTTTGAGCCGCAGTTTAAGCTGCCAGAATCTAAGCTGGATAGCCGACCAATTAAACCGAAAAAACCGAAGAAGCCAAAACAGCCTAAGCCAGCAAGTGATGAAGGCAAGGGGACTGCAACGCCAACGACAACTAAAAAACCAGCTAATCGCAAACCTGCGAACCCAAATAGTAAACCTGCGGGGTCGAGCAATAAACCAGCCCCAGCAAGAAAGCCGAGTAATTCAGGCAATAAACCGGCTGCTTCGGGTAATAAGCCTGCGACCTCAGCCAACAAACCCGCGACGTCTGGTGGAAAGCCGGTAAATGCAGGTAATAAACCCAACGGCCAACGCCGCAGTGGGCCAAGACCACAACGCAGTAACAATAAGCCCGCCAATAAGGCTTAAGCCAACAATAAATAGCACGTAAAGTCGCAAATTTTACGTGCTATGCCACCTTTACCTAAGTCTTGTTATCAACGCAGCTTGTCTGTACTAAAACACAGTATTCCTTCGTGCAGGTTTTTATTCCCGTCACTTAAGTTAACTCTCACATTTTAAGTGCTTGAGATTTTTTGCATTGTGTACCAAAATGCGCAACGTATTATAATAAAAATATCAACATTGTGTTTAAGGAGTACACAAACATGTCTGCAAAACTGAGTCTACTGCTGTTGCTCGGCGCTGCTTTTTCAGCGAGTGCTTTGGAAATAACCACGGAGCATAAATCCAAAGCAGAATTAGCTACAGTCAAACTAATAGAGTCGTTACGACAGTCTCATGACCTAAAAAAATGGGAATTTACCGACAAGGTCCATATCGATGAAACCGTCATTCCACATAGCCACCCCCTGCTTAAGTTAAATACTCGGCACACTAGCCGCAAGGATACAGATAAACTACTGGCAACCTATCTGCACGAGCAAATTCATTGGCATTTGGACTACAACAAAAGCAAAACAGAGAGTGCCGTTAATGAGTTAAAGACATTCTTTAAAAATGTTCCAGTTGGCTACCCTGAAGGCGGCGACGATGAAAATTCAACCTATGAGCACTTGCTGGTGTGTTATCTTGAGTTACAAGCAATCGCTGAGCTATTAAGCAAGCAGCGCCATCACAAGGTGCTTGAGTATTGGAAAAACGATCATTACACATGGATTTATAAGCAAGTCGAAGTCCATCACGAGGTGATAGCCAAGGTGTTGCAAAAGCATCAGCTAGAAATCCGGTAAAAAGTGATTAGGCTGCATTTTAAAGTTGGCCTAAACCTCAAGCGGACCTCAGCTGAATTGATATTGCAGACGATAAATGCAGGATTGCAATTGACCTCAGCTGAGGTAATTTTGAGGATGTTTCATTCCAGACACTGCTGAAAATGTCATTTTTGCAGAGATCTGCTTGAGTAAAGTGGTTTTATGTATCTCCTAGGTTAAGGCCGTTTGACACTACTTGAATAATAAAAGTTAACGATGGTTAACCATTAGCATGGTATCACTTACCACTATCTGTTTTTAGTGCAATGATTGAATGCGATGTTGATAATGTGCATCAGCGTGCAAATTGCAAGATGTGACCCCGTTTGCTTAGATGTGACCCCGTTTGCTTTCTTGACCCCGTTTGCTTTCTTTGACCCCGTTTGCTTTCTTGACCCCGTTTGCTTTCTTTGTGACCCCTTTTGCTTACTCCAGAAACGCACTTCCTTTGATTTCATCATTTGCTTCATTGTAAGCATTAATAATATTATCTAAAGTACAGTTGTTTCGTACAAATTCCATATCCAAAGAAACGGCCTCAAAAAATATTTTATCGTTATCATCCTTATAAGATATTTGCAAAAATCGCTCTATAGTATAGAGATACTCTAGAGTTTTTTCTGTGTTCACATTTAGGATAGTTAAGCGATAGAACGAATCATAGAGGTCTTTGAGTAGTTTTACGGTCAAGTTATGTTGATCAAGATAATCATTTATTTCTTTTGTTTGCAGTTCAGCATACACAGGTTTTAATTCATCTTTATTTGCTTCATAGTTAGCTATACTAGTCAAAATACGATATCGTATTTTACAGGCCGCGTTTAAATGAATAAATTGGATCGAAATTTCAGATGCGGTTTTTATTGTTGATTCTATTTTCTTTGTTTCGATGGCTTGGTTTTTCCAATGGTAATAGGCCTTAAAAGCGAGTGCCAATGCAATAGTGCTACTTATACCACCAAAAATAGAGGTAATGTCTTTTAAAAATTCAAACATGGATTTTCCAAATATTAATGTGATCAAGGAAAGAGAAAAAATAAAGACACATAAAGTCAATAAAGTTCCCTCTAAGTACAAAAAAATATGGTGGTTATTGTCTTTTTTGATTGCTAATTCCTTTTCTGTGTTGAGCATCTATTCTTTACTCCTTCTCACGCAATTTATGCGGAAATAGCTATGTATAAACATGCCATAGTACATTCAAATTTCGGTGGCCTGTTAGCGCCACCTCTTCAATGGAATAGCCTTTCTAGACTATACGATACAGTCCGCTGCTTCATGGCTAAGATATTGATAACACAATTCTTCCACTTCCCTGCTTACCACGCAACGTTTTCGTTGTTTGCTCCAAAACGCTCAAGTGCTGAATATTTTTGATTCTCGGTGTAGAATAGACACCTTACCTTTATAAAATTGGGTGGCTCGATTCGGGCGCTTCTTTCTGTTTTGGGGCGAGAGTAAACGAATATGAGAGCTTGTTGTGATCCTAAGTGATTGATTAGCCTTTTCTCAAAATGGGTTAATTGCAGGGTGACAGAGATTGAACTGTGGGGTACTTCTGGGGTACTCAGAGCCGTGAAATGAACATCAAAGAATCAAGTGAATTAATGAATACGCCTTTAAAATCAACAGATTTAAGCTTCCGCCGCTTTTCCGTGGCACCCATGTTAGATTGGACAGACCGTCATTGCCGGACTTTTCACCGCAAGCTAAGCAAGCACGCGGTGCTGTATACTGAAATGGTAACGACAGGGGCGATTATCTTTGGTAAAGGTGACTACCTTGGTTTTGGCCAGCATGAAATGCCGGTGGCGTTACAACTTGGTGGCTCAGATCCAAAAGCTTTAGCGGAATGTGCCAAACGTGCCGCAGCGTTGGGCTACAGCGAAATTAACTTAAACGTCGGTTGCCCGTCAGACCGCGTGCAAAATGGCCGCTTTGGTGCTTGCTTAATGGCGGAGCCAAAGTTAGTGGCAGAGTGCGTGGCGGCGATGAAAGCCGAAGTCGCTATTCCGGTGACGGTCAAAACCCGTATCGGTATTGATGAGCAGGACTCCTACCAATTTTTAACTCAGTTGATTGAAGATTGTCACGATGTGGGCTGTGACGATGTCATTATCCATGCGCGTAAAGCTTGGTTAAAAGGCTTAAGCCCCAAAGAAAACCGTGAAATTCCACCGCTGGATTACCCGCGCGTGTATCAATTGAAAAAGGATTACCCGCAACTGCATGTCAGCATTAATGGTGGGGTGAAAACGCTAGAGGAAAGTTTACATCATTTGCAGCATGTTGATGGTGTGATGGTTGGCCGCGAGGCTTACAGTAACCCGTTTATGCTGAGCCAAGTAGATGAGCTTATTTACGGTGATGCGCCATTTGCGTTAACTAAGCACGAAGTGGTGCGCAGCATGTACGATTATATCGAAACGCAAATGAGCCAAGGTTCTAACTTTTGGCACATTGCCCGCCACATGTTAGGCATTTTTCAAAACCAGCAAGGGGCACGCCAGTTCCGCCGCCACTTGTCAGAAAATGGCCACAAGAAAACCGCGGATATTAGCGTAATGGAACAAGCGTTGGCGTTTGTGCCTGAGCATATTGAGCCGCGTTAAGCGCGGTAGCCCACCTTTTTAGATCTTCCCCAGCCAGTTTCTACACTGGCTGTTTTTTTGCCTAAAATTTAGTGTAAATCGCTAAATTATCATCGTGCTTTTTACGACTTGCAGACTGATTTTGTTTTAACTTGTTGATTTTAATTGTTTTATATTGTTGGCATAAAGCTTGGAATAACTTTACTACAAAGCAAAATCAATACAATCAACAGAGTTTAACAAGAGGATATGACCATGGCGCTAATCGACCGTATCGAGAATGTGATCAAAGCCGAGCTAAATGCATTGCTAGATAAAGCTGAAGATCCGCAAAAAATGGCTGCAAATCTATTACTGGAGCTAGAAGAATGTTTAAGCGAGTGCCGCGCAACGGCAGCGAGCTTAATTTGCGAAGAAAAAGCTCTGGTTCGCCAGGCGGCTGACGCCGAAAAGCAAATCCAGCAATGGCAAGAAAAAGCTGAGCTGGCAATTAGTAAAGACCGTGAAGATTTAGCGAAAGCGGCGCTGGTGGAGAAGCAAAAGCTGGCAACGGTTATCACCAGCAAAACTGAGGAGCGGACTAAGCTTACAGAAGCATTGGCTAAGCTTAATGAAGATGCCACGACTTTACAGGCTAAAATTCAAGCACTGCGAGTAAAGCAAACGCAATTTAAACGTCACGAAGCCAGTTTAGCGGTGCGTTTAAAAGCCAAACAGGTGTTACACAGTGAGCAAATGCAATCGTCGACACAAAAGTTTGAGCAGTTGATGTGCAAAGTGGAGCGCCTAGAAGCAGAAGTGGAAAGCTATGAGCTGGGCAATAACAGCACCGCAGATGCCTTTAAGAAAATGGCGCAAGATGAGCAGCTTGAGCAAGAATTACAAGCGCTAAAAGCCAAAGTACAAAATAACCACGCAGCTTAAGCGAACGCAGCGTAAATCAGGAGGCGATTATGGCCCAGTACTACCAACAGCAAAAAACCATGACCCGCAATCTTAGTGATAAGAAAATTGCTGGGGTGTGTAGCGGAATTGCAGAGCGCGTTAATTTGCCAGTGTGGCTGACACGTTTACTGACGGTATTAGTGTTCTTCAAGTTTCCGATTTTTATCATTGTCGCTTATGCACTGGCCGCGGTTTGTGTGCCAGCCAAAGGGCAGTAACAAGCAGGAGGGGTTATGAAAACCATTAGTGCGATTTTTATTATCTTTTTGCTCTTTTTGGTTTTGCCCTTGATGCAGTCTCCCATCGTGTGGTTTTCGGTGGGGGATTGGCTTTCAGACATCAGTTGGGTTGGCCTTGAGTTATTAGGTGTGGTCGCCGTCGTCGGGGTTGTGCTGGCATTGCTGGCGTTTATCAGTGTGGGCGTGATAGGCACGGTTTTATTAGCGATATTAGCGGCCATCTTATTTATGCTATTTAATTCGCTGGTAATCGCATTGCCGTTACTCTTGATATTAATTGTATATTGGCTGGTCAGTGACAGCAAAAGTGCCTCAACTTAAGGCGTATAAGTAAGCGTTACGGATACAATAAGTGACAAAAGCACAAAGAGATTTTGCCAAAACTGTGTTATTTTTAGCGCAGTCTCTTTATTCAAGGAAAGTCGATGTTAAAACGTATCGCTTGTGCTACTTGGTTATCCGTCTTTAGTCTGGCAAGTTATGCTCATCAAGGTCATGAGCATGAAGCGCATCAACATCATCATGAGCAAGCGCAAGTTGCTATGGTGCACGACGCCTACATCCGCGAATGGCTCCCCGCAGCGCCTTCAACGGCCGCCTATTTTAGTATTCATAACCAAGGTGAAACGCCGCTAAAACTGGTTAAGGCCAGTGTGGAAGGGGTTGGTCGGGTAGAGATCCATGAGCACCAACATGTCAATGGGATGATGAAAATGCAGCAGGTTGAGGATGTCACAATCGCTGCGGGCAAAACCGTGACATTCCAGCCAGGTGGTTACCACCTAATGTTATTTTCACCTTCTCAGCCTATTACTAAAGGCCAAGCGCTAAAATTAACACTATATTTTGCAGATGGTAATCGGATTTATACCGTGGCTCCTGTCACTAGTGTGATGGAGTCAGCGAGTAATGCTGAGCATCACCATCACTAGGAGGAAGCATGGCTCAACATCAAGGTAAAATCGCGGCCGCTGTTGCCGCATTCGCTTTGTTACTTTATGTACTTGCGGTTTATTGGAGTTCAGAACCGGAAAGTTTCAATGTGGTGGATGTAGCAAAAGAGCAAGCTGCCGCCAAAGGCGAGAAACTGGTAGTGGGTTATACCACCACCACCACGCTTATCAAAGTTACTGAAACCTTACTCGATAAGCCGGGTGGTTATTTGTCGAACGATGTGTATTTTTTTGCCTAAAAAGGCATTCTTTTAAAAATGCACTTAATAACAATTGGTTATCCTTATAACCTGCGGCAGAGGGGTTATACCAGCCCTCTAAACGCCTGAAGTATTACTTTCTGCGCAGCGGCGCTTCTAGGGTTGTCAGGTGCGCGACCGCCCCAAATTAGACGAATCAGTATGTGTAAACACATACCTCGAATCTCTTTACTTGATTGGCACCTGAGAATTGATTCGACAATCCATTTCTTATCTGTGCTCTGATGTCTTAACTGCAAAGTCCCACTCCTTCTTTAAGTAGCCTAGTCGCCTCATCTCATTTCGAAATTCATCCAGAAATTTAAGTCTGGACGGTGAGTGTTCGGTGTTTTTCTTTGTTGCGTTTGTCATTTGTTATACCTTCAATTTGCGTAACGAGGTTGTGATTAATGCGCGTAGAAATTGCTGGCGCTTCAGTTGTGCATCACCGCATGCCTCCTCTAGTTTCAAAGCTAATTCTTGTGATAAATTTAATGTGATTCTGGTTGTGAACTTTCTCATATAATTCCTTGATGTTTATAACTGTTATGCTGCTGCGGTTGGTGCGCCGTAATGGCGATTGTGCTGGCGCACCTTAGCATTGAAGTTGTGGAAAATATTCGACTCGTCAAATTGGCCTTTGTATAGCGGTTCGATGTTAGATAGGGCGTCATCGGATTCCTTGCATAAATACTCGAACAGGGATTCCGGCCTTTCATCGCACAATCGAATGTCGCAATGCTCGGCGTCCAAGTGATTGAGTGATTTCATTGCTTTCCCAAAAGCCATGCACAACTTCCAGTAATTATGCTTGCTGATATGTTCTCGCTCTGTGTTTTCAAGAAGTATGATGTGAATGTGAGGGTGCTGCCCTCCCTTGTGCTCAAAAAATACAAATCCATCTAGGAAAAATTTGCCGTTCCGTGATAATTGCTTCAGAAATAAATTCCACGTGCGCAAAGCCTTTCGAAAATCAATATTGCCATAGACATCCTTCTTGGCTGAAAGTGTTATTAAGGCAACCGGATTTTGCTTCATGATGCTATCAAGCCATGGTATCCGTCGCTTACTTTTCTCCTTTAGTGCTGTTAACTCCAAGAATGCGCAATAGTCACCTGACACCAACTCATGTATCTGTCTCTCCCTAAGCTGAAGTAACACCCTTAAATCGCGGAGGTGCACTCGAAGCTCCTCTTGATTTATCTCCTGACGGATTTCCTTGTGAAATAACAGGTCTGCATCTGGGTCAACCCTCTGAACCCTGTTAGTTCGTTTTTGACTCACCCGCGATTTTTTTCTGGCCTGCGTTCGAAACGCTGAGGTTGCCTTTAGTATGCTTGCACCCTCAGTGTTTGACTGTGTGATGCTGGATGTGTGATTCATTTAGTTTCCTTATGATTTGTCTTTTATATCTTTGTGATTGGTATGTTCTGGATATAGCTTCGCCATACCGTCCGGTAAATGGTCGGTTGAAAAAGCACAAGTTCGGGGAACTATATCCCTCTTAACTTGGTCGAGCGCCCCGGAGCTTTCGCCCTTTCGTTGATTATACTATTTATAGAATTTGCATCTTACTTTGAGAAAAAATGATGCAAATTCGCGAAGAGGCTTATCAGGTGTTCAATGTTTGCGTGATGAGCAGTCATGTCCGAAAGGTATACTTCTGGACGGGGTTGCATTTGGGCTTTATAGCAGTGTCCAAAATGTTGCTTTACAATTTCGGACACTGCTGTATCATTATATCTAGAGTATATGATACAACTGAGGTGATTATGAGCAATGGGCAGAGATTGGCATATATAAGGTGTTCAACGGTTGAGCAGAACACTGATAGGCAATTAATCGGCTTGGAGTTCGATGAGGTATTCATCGACAAATGCTCAGGCAGCAGTGCGGAGAGACCTGCTTTAAAGCAGTTGAAATCTCACTCCCGCAAAGGAGATTCTTTGTATTGTCACTCAATTGACAGATTGGCTCGAAATCTAGTGGATTTATTGCAGCTTATAAAATGGTTTACCAGCAAGGGGATTGATGTTCACTTTGTTAGTGAAGGGTTGTCGTTCACTGGTGAGGCTAATCCGTTTCAAGAGCTTCAACTTCAGATTTTAGGTAGCTGCGCCCAGTTCGAGCGGTCAATGATACTTGCCAGACAGAAAGAGGGTATTGCTGCAAGGAAAGCTAAAGGGCTTCCAGTTGGCCGAAAATCTGTAGTAGATGAAGTTATGAGGCAAGGAATAATACAAGCTGACAGAGATGGGGTGTCAAAATCCGAAATAGCAAAAACATTTGGAATCGGACGAGCTACCGTTTACAGAGTGTTACAATAGTCGAGAATTATATCAAAAATCACGCGCTATGTCAATGAGGTAGCATGCCAGCAGCGTCCTTTAGGGGGGCTGTTGGCATGTTTGTTGGCGCTATATTTAGTTGCAGTGGGTCTTTATTATTTGCTCATCCCCCATGGATTTCGCAGCCTCCAAGTTATCCTTTTTCCTATTTGCCATTCTGATTAAATCGTTCCGCTGTCCTTGGTACATATAAGCGCCGGGGACGCCTTGCGGTGAGTTTATATTGTCTACCGCCTGATTGTATTCAGGGGTGAGAATGTTATTTACCCATTCGGCTCTTATTGCTGGTGCCGCTCTGTCATGCCCTGCACGGTAAGCTCGGCAGAAGTAGGCTATGGCGGTGATAGGGTTTGCAGTTAGTCCTAGTCTTCCATCAGAAATCGCGTTTCCAAGGATAAATAGCGCGTTTGAATCCTCTTGGGCTGCGGATTTTTTGTACCAATCAAGCGCTTTCTTCTCATCTTGCGGGGTTCCGTACCCTCTGTCATAAGCATAACCTAGGTAAAACTGACCCGCAGCGAGTCCTTGCTCTGCTGATTTTTGGTACATTTCAAACGCAGTTGCTGGCTTTTTAAGATTTTGAGGTAAGTCATTACCCTTGTCATGCGCCCAGCCTACAACGGCTTGGCTGAAAGCGTCACCTTTGTTGGCGGCTTTAAGTCGCCATTCGAAGGATTTGGCTGGTTCTTTTTGGTCATACCATTCGATTAGTTTGAGCATTGACGCCAAATCGCCGTCAGTAGCTAGTTTTTCGAAAGCAGTAGCCGCTTCAGTGTATTGACCGTTTTCTTGTAATTTTACTGCGTCATCGAATGTTGGACCGCAGGCCGTTAGTAAAGTAAATGTCGCACCTAGTAAAAGTAATCGCATAAAGCCTCCATTAGAATTTGAAATTTTTGCCTTGCCATACCCAAGTTGATGGGATGCGACCTGAATAGTTAATTTCTTTCAATGCTTCGGATTGTGCCCTCCCGCTGGCATTATATTTGGGGTGGAAAATGTTCGAAAAGCTTGGTTTGCAGTCACTGCTGGCAAAAAGGGTGTAGTTAAACCCGTCACTTTGTGATTGTTTGATAATCAATCCCTCGCAGCTATTTGTGTTGGGAGATGTAAATGTGCCTCTGGAATATATGGAGATGTCTTGCAGAAGATTGTTAATGTATTCCGACTTTGTTTCATTGTTTCTGCATGCAGTTAGTCCAGCTTGTGCCAATGCCAGACCTTTAGGGTCAAGCGAGCTTTCCCCTCTGGAATATTGTGCGATGCTTTCATTGATGTTGGCTAGGGCCGCTTCTCGGCTTCCAAATAGGTTGATGAATTTTTCTGATTCTGCACAGATAGTGGCGTTCATCACTTTAAGGTTGGTTGCGTACAATTCAGTTAAAAGCACTTTTTGCAGGTAGCAAAACCCCTGTGATAACACATTGTCATCTTCCACTTCGAATAGCGGTTCACATGCAGTGTCCTGCTGCATAGGTTTTGTTTTTACGTCTGCATGATGGGATGGCGCGGGAGTGTTTGCTTGAATTTGTGTTGGCTTGGATGGTCTATCATCTTGAAAGAGCAGCATTAATGCGAGCGCCATCCATCCAAAGGATAAAACTCTGGCTTTTGTTGATACACCTTGACGCAAAGTAAACCAAGCGCATATATACGGGAATAGTAATATTCCAAGGATTTCTATAAGACCCAAACGTTTTGGGGTGATAGTTTCGCTCATTTGATTACCTCTGTTGTTATGTTTGTGATTGGCAGCTTGTTAATCTATAGAAGCGCCAGAGGTGCCCAGTCTGATCCGCCCGAGGCGGATCAGACTGGGTTATTGATTAAACGCGCTTGCGGCGAATAAGCGCTGCACACATCAATAAAAATGACGAGATGAAGCCAAATGAGCCACCCGATGAGCCGCCATCTGCGCTTGATGAGCCACCATTGTTACCGCCGTTAGTAACTTGATTTTTCACTGTTACCACAACAGTGTCGGTCGCAGTCAGGTCACCATCACTCACAGTCACTTGGAATGTCAGGGTGGTGTCGGCATCAACGCTTGGTGCGGTGAAGCTGATTTGTGCAGTATTGCCTGCTCCGAAGTTCACGGCAGTGCCGCCAGTCTGAGTCCATTGATAAGTGATAGTGTCACCATCAACATCGTTACCAGAAGCTTGCAGCGTTACGCTGGTGCCTTCATCGGCCTGAACATCGCTACCAGCAGAAACAGTTGGCGCATTGTTCGGAGCCTGTACGATTTCAGTTGCCACCGGAACTTCAACATAGTAGGCAGCTTCGCCATCAACCAGTTTACCGTGAGTCGCTACCATACCTTTCCACACGTTCATGCTGTCGGTATTTGCGGCCACAATTGCGTCATCCAGTTTCACACTCAGTTCAGTCGCATCAGTTGCAGGGATTACACCCACACAACCCACACGTTTGTTCAGGGTGTTGAACACCACATCACATTTCGCATCTGACAGGCCAGTCAGGGCCACCAGAGTTGCTTCCACGTCTTGGGCATTGTCTGTGCTCAGTGCACCATCAGCAATCCAGTTGGTGTGCTTTTGGTCGCTCAGTGAATCAGTTGAACCTTGTTGGGTTGCAACATACTCGCTGAAATTCGCTTGCAGGGCACCGTCGGTACGGATGTCTTCGATGACTGCCATGTAAGCGTCGTTATCATTTGCTTGGATGGCGGCGAACATCTTGTTCAGAGTTTCGCGGTCATTGTCCAGCAGGTAATTGATAAACAGTGCGCTGCTGTAGTAGAAGGCGAAACCATCTTGGTATTTCGCTGACGTGAACTTGTCGATAGACTGTTCACCATACGCACCTAATTCTTCTACCATTGCACGACGAACCTTGACACCATCTTTCTGGGTAGAGCCAGCCAGAGCTTCGGCCACACCTTCAATCCACCATGTCAGTTGTTCATTCGTGAACAGCGCACCATTATCACCGAAGATACCCGGTACTGTGTAACGACCTTGCAGGTAGTGTACGTATTCGTGACGGAACAATTCTTCCAGAGTGAATACGCTTTGTTGCTCAGTACGTTGGTAACTGTAGAACACACCGTCCTGCTCCATGTACATGCCACCGTTGTCCGCACTCAGGCCAAACAGGAATGGTTGGGCGTGAGCATATTGCGTTGGGGTGCCGTAGATGTAAGCGGTCAGCACGTCGTTTTTATCGTCAGCCAGAGCGTCCATGTTTTGCGCAACACGTTTGTATTGAGCTTCAACAATCTTGGCACCATGGTACAGTGGCTGAATGTCTTCAATCGGCAGTGATGTCTTCACCACGAACTTACCATCATCAAATGTGTAAGTGTTCGGGAACATCGCTGTTTTCATATCAGCGGTCACGTCAGCACGGCATACTTTTGCAGTGAACTGGTCGCAGATTTCGCGGAAGTTCGCCCAGCCAATTGCCACCAGCCACGCATCTGACATGTAACTGTCTTTCGCCAGTACACCATCAAACATCTTCACACCAGACGCATACAGCGATTCGAAGCGGAAGAAGTCTTGCATACCCACCAGCGCTTGGGTTTTCGGGTTGAAGTAGCCGTCCGGGTCGGTCACTTCGGCGAAGTACACCTTAGCCAGAATGGCACCCCATTTATCGGCATTCGCACCCAGACGAGTATCAAAGTCGTCTTTGGCATAGCGGGTCGCCGCATACGTTGCCGATTTCAGGTACATACCAGCGGTCGATTCAACCGTTGGGCGTAAATTCGCCGGGGCAGTACCTGCATACGGATAACCAGAGAAAAACTTTTCCTGAACGTCCAGTGTTTCGTGGAAGATGGTCAGGTTGTTCACAAACGTCGCAGTGGCATTCTGGGCCGAGATATTCGCAACACGGGTCATGTCCGTGAAGTATTGGTTGCCAGCGTAGGCTTTTACCAGTTCAGCGGCTTTCGCTTTCACGTCGGCGTCGAGGTACGATTCAGATTCGTTCACCCAGCCGTAGTCAACACCGTATACGTGTGCAACATATGGCGCGGCACGAAGGAATTCCATCACCGAAGTGAAGCCGTACATATCCACGTCAGCACCAGACCATGTTTCAGCCGGGACCCACTCTTTGACTTGGGCAATCGCTGCATCCAGTAGGGCCAGTGCATTGTCTTTGGTGTAGATGGCGGTCAGTACACTCGTATCAACAGCCTTGGCACCGTATCCGAACAGGGCTTGGGCGTCGTCCGAACCAGAGAAGCACATACCTGATGTCTTCATGATGCGGTCGGTCAGTTCAGTAGTTGACAGGCTAGTCAGTTCACTCGGGTGACACGTCTGATACAGGCCGTTGGCAACGGTAGTTGCTGTGACCGATTGAGTTTTAGCGGCCTTGATAACACGCACACTTTTATTGGTGGTGTTAGCACCAATTGCAGAAGCCTTTATGGTGGGTAGTGAATCAGTTGAATGATTGTAGTGGGTGCTTGCGGTTGCTGCAAAGCTTCCGCTTAGAATTAGCGCCAACCCCAAGGATGTTTTTTTTGCTTTTTTCATTAAACAACTCCTGTATTTTCCTTGTGTTAACGCTATCTAATGAATAGTGAGAGGAGTTAGCAAATATCGGACTTTATCTTTTAAAAATCGGACATCTTTATGTTTTTCATCGTGTTAGATGATGTTTTTGGTTGGTGGCATGGTATATTTCAGTGTCAGAATTTGCAGGATTTAAATCATTGAATCAAAGAGTTTTAGCTGTATTACGGATGGTTTTGGTGATTGGGGTGTCGCTTTTGCAGTTACCTGTCAGCGCAAATCCGCAGCAGTCAGGGTTGCTTAATCTGGACTTTGTGAATTTCACCAAAGAGCAAGGGCTTACCTCGGTTGGTGTGATGTCTATTGCTGAGGATTTCAAGGGGTTTGTCTGGCTGGCAACCAGTAGTGGGGTGGCGAGATATGATGGGGTCAGTTTTCAGTATTACTCGCAAGCAGATGGGCTGAAAGGGCTTGTTGGTAGGGCTATAGCAAAAGATGCTAAGGGTGGAATGTGGGCTGGCACTGATGCAGGGTTGAGCGTGTTGCGACCTCAGCGGGAGCGATTCTTATCGATAAGTGGTGATATAGGTCAGGTTCGTGCACTGCTTCCTGCGGGAGATTGGTTATACGTCGGCACCACCAAAGGGTTGTATCGAAAGAGTATTGATGATGATTTGCCGCCTGAGCTTTTAACCTCGGAGGTGCGGGTGAAGGCATTGGCAATGATTAATGGGGCGCTATGGATTGGGTCAGGTCAAGGGTTGTATTTTTACAGGCAGGGAAAGCTAAGCAAATTTGATATTTCCCGTGCGCTAAATTCTGAACTGGCGGTGCTGACAATTTGCCAGTTAGAGTCAGGTGAGGTGTGGGTTGGCACGCTTGGTGATGGTGTTGTCGTTTTGACGCCTGAGGGTAAGTTGATGCGTCAAATGCTGCATGGCGGGGCGGGTTCAATTACTGAAGATAGGGTTTTTTCGATTGCTCAAGATGTAAAGGGGCGAGTCTGGCTGGGGTTTGACACCAAGGGGATTCAACTGTTTTCGCCTGATGGCGAGTTGTTGGTGACTGAGTCATCCAATGGGAGTTATCCGCTCAATGATAGCGCCATTGAGGTGGTTTATGCGTCTTCCGCTGGGGATGTTTGGATTGGTACTACTGGTGGCGGGATGAGTTTGCATAAGCTCGAAAAGGAGCAATTTCTGAACATTGCTCCTTCAAATCAATATCAATCCGGTGTAAATGGTAAGGATGTGCGAGCGCTTTTTTATGACCGCGCCGGGCGTTTATGGGTGGGGGCGCAGGGTGGAGGTGTTTCCATACTCAGTCCTGATGGTTCATTTCAGTATATCCGCGATGGGTTGGCTGGTCGCCACCCAAGGCAATTTGCATATGCTAATGAAAAACTCTGGGTGTTTGATGAAGTCGGTATAACCAAGATTGACCCGGAGAAGTTAAGGGTCGAAAAGGTTTTCACACCTAAAAACTCGGCACTTGCAGGTGGGATGATTGATGCCGTGGCGGAGGTTGGTGGTGATGTTTTTGTGCTGGGTCACTGGCAGTATGGTGTGACGCTGTTTAACTTCATAGATGAAACCTTCGTTAATTTAAATGACAGCAATAGTTCATTGCCCTCCAATGATGTTTCCGGAGTGGTTAGCGTGGATGGTGGTGCTTGGCTCATTACGAAAGCAGGGCTTTCTAAATTCTTAATTCCGCAGATGGAATTTAAGACCTTTCCTATCGGTGATGGGGCGGGGGTAGTCTATGCAAATGATTTAGTGGTTGATGGTGGCAAGTTGCTGTTAGCTACCACGTCAGGGTTGCGGAGCTTCGATGTGCAGTCTGAGCGGTATGAGAGCGCTCCTTGGTTATCTGGGTTGCAGGATGCAAGCTTGAGCGCCATCCAGATGGATAAGCGCGGCCAGCTTTGGGTTTCTTCCGATAATGGCGTGTTTAAGGTTTCAAAGGGTGGGTTGGGGATAGATTGGTTCGGTCGTCGGGATGGTTTGGCGGTTGAAGGGTTTTACCCTGCGGCTAAGAGTGTCAATGAAGATGGGGCTATAGCCTTTGCTGGTATGGGCGGGGTTTCAATTTTCAACCCGAATGATGTTGCCTTGATTCCGCAAAAAATAGCCATTTCCTATGTGTCGTCAATTGCTCAATCCGGTGAGCAGATAAAAACTTATAATGCTGATGGCGGGGTATATAAATTCGATAAGCCACTAAGCACACTTCAGCTTGGTATTGCACTTTTAGATTATGCTGATTCTGCTGTTTCAGTGTTTGTTCAAAATGATGCAACTGGGCAGATATTTGAAGGGCAAGGGGTTGTGGTAAACCTTCCTATTGAATTTGACAGCGTATCTTACACCGTTGTTGCCTCTGCGGCTGATGGTCGGCGGTCGTCAACCAGCTTCACTATAGATATTCCTGCGCCTTGGTATAGGACCAGTGTTGCGTTGGCGTCATACGCTTTGGCGTTTTTGCTGGTGTTTTACTTGCTCCTCAAGCTTCGACTTCACCAAGAGAAGGAGAAGGCTAGACAACTCGAAATTATCATCAGTGAGCGGACGGATGAGTTGCAAGTGAAAAATGCCGAAATCTCTCATCAGGCGCGTCTATTGGCTGATTCCTCTGAGCAGCAGCGCAGGTTGTACGAATCGGTGTCTCATGAGCTTAGGACCCCGCTTACTTTGATATTGGGACCGATAAATCAACTCAAGCAAATTGATTCATCAGATGAGGTTAAGTTAAAAGTTGATATGGTTGAGCGAAATGCGCAAAGGCTCAACAGGTTGGTGAACCAGCTTTTGGATATTTCAAGATTGACTAATCGCCCCCAGGATTTTGCGAGGCGTATAGAGTTTAATTTGTCATTGATTTTGGAGCAGCAAGTGCTGTCATTTATGCATCTTGCTGAAGATAACAAAATTGAACTTAGTTTTGATATTGAGCCGGATTTGTGCGTAAAGGCTGTTATGGATGATTTGCAGATGTTATTGGGAAATCTCCTGTCCAATGCGCTCAAGTATACGCCGTCGGGAGGAAAAATCGCTATCAGCATGTTTGCAGATAGAGATAATGCAATTATCAAGATTCGCGACTCCGGTATAGGGATTCCTGAAGATGAAATTCAACATATTTTTGAGCGTTTCTATCGAGTCAACGATGAGCGTTCAGTAAATGTTATTGGTTCGGGTGTTGGTCTTTCAATTGTTAAGCAAATCGTAGATGATTTAGGTGGTGACGTGTCTGTGCAAAGCGAGGTCAATGTCGGGACCGAGTTTGCTTTAACTCTACCGCTCAATAAGATTTCTCATTCAGTCAGTACCAGCAGTGGCGCACTGCATGTTGAAGAAGGTGCTGATATTCCGGTTATTTTACTTGTAGATGATAATCAGGATATTCGAAGTTATCTTGAATCGCTATTTGCTGGTTCGTGCAACATCATTCAAGCTGAGAATGGAGAAGATGGTTTTTCCCTTGCGGTGAGTGAAATGCCTGATTTAATCATCAGTGATGTCATGATGCCAGTAATGGATGGGATGGAGTTGCTAAGGCATATTAAGTCTCATGATTCTACGGACCACATCCCGGTAATTATGCTTACTGCAAAAGGCTCGCATGAAAGCAAGATTCGAGGTTTAGAATTAAGAGCGGATGATTATGTTAGTAAGCCATTTGATGCACGGGAGTTGGAGCTAAAGGTAGCGAATATTCTTGAATCCAGAAAGGTCTATAGAGAAAAGGTTTTATCTGGTTACGCGCACCCCAATCTAACCAGTATTGAACAACCCAAGAGCGCCTTTGTTGAGAAGCTTGAGCGAGTGCTCGAAGCGAATTATATCGACCCTGATTTCTCGGTTGCTGAATTAGCAAAAGAAGTGGCTTTGGGGGAACGTCAATTATTGAGGAAGGTGAAAGCTGAGACGGGTATGGGGCCGAAGGAATTCATTCGGTCATATAGGCTGAATATTGCAGCAAGCTTGCTTGCAAGCGGGGTGTCGCCTTCAGATGTGTCAGATAAAGTCGGGTTTTCTTCGTTATCTTATTTTAGTACCAGCTTTAAAAGTCACTTCGGCTGTTCACCGTCTCAGTATGAAGTTTAAAGCCGAAAGCCCCG
>NZ_JBHRSD010000023.1:0-106562 GCF_042643375.1 Pseudoalteromonas fenneropenaei | reverse complement strand
TCCGGGGCTTTCGTCATGTAGGAGTCTGGGTAAGGTTTCGATATACAACTTTGCCATCGTCAGATTCCATAACCTCTACTGCTCGCGAGGATTTACTATCTAAAGTCAAGAGGATATTAACCCCGGAAGTATAACCAATAGTGCAAAGAGGCTTATCTTTATCCCCGTTGGCGTATCCAAAAGAAATTCTGTGAATAATCAGTTTCAATTGTCTCTGAATTTTGATTCTTACATCTATTAACTCATCATCTGACATGGAATTTATGTCCGCTATGGCAGCAGTTAGCTCATCACGAATCATTTCAGGGGCCATCATTCCTGTATTGTTAAGCTCATCAATTTTAGCTTTTAGCCTAGCGGCTTCTTGGTCAATTTTTTCGATTTCAGTTGTTAAAGCGGACAGCCTTTTGATAACCATGTCATTTTCACCATCCAGCATTAATAAGCGTTCAAATGCTGTTTTGTTCCGCTCTCTTTGACTTGAAAGAACATCTAGTTCGGTTTGTAATGATTTTGATAGAGAAAGCGACTTTTCGGGTATTAGAACAGCATGCCAGTTTAGTTCAGAGCAATATTTGAAGAATGCTTTTTCAAATTCAGGGTAGCGGAATGAAACTCGTGGCTGACATGGGCCGTTCATCAAGGATTGTTTGCAAACTAAATATGAATTGCCAGCGCCTTTGTTTTCAAATTGCATCATAGAGCCACAAGAGGCGCATGTGCATAATCCTCGGAACAAGTTCGAAGCTTTGCCAGTTTTACCCGAGTTGCTGCCTATGTCATTTGGTTGAATCAATTTGTTGGCTTTAACCCAATCACTCTCGCTCACTGTCTCTGGGTATAATTTGACCTCAGGCAAGTCGTTACATATAACTCGTTTACCCTTAACTAAATGGTGTGGTTCGTAATAGCCACATACACGCCGGGTTCGAAGTAATGATTGGATGAATGACTTGTTCCATGTTTTTGATAGGCCAAACGGTTTGATGTCCATATCATTAAGTCCTGATATGACTTTATGAATCTTCCACCCCCGATTGATTATCCAATCAAAAATTATTCGAATGACATCAGCATATTCCGGGATTTCAATGTAGGTTTCCGAACTTCTATCATACTTTAGCCAAGATGGTCCTCTGTTACCTAATGCTTTTCCGTGCTCTAATGCCTGTTCCTTTTTATTGCGCCATGCTCGTTTGCATCGGTCTGATTTTTTCTGCGACTCTCCATGCCCCAAAGCTAATTGATGAATAACAAGCATTAATGTTGTGGTGTTTTCATTAACCGATTGTCGTGTGTATTTTTGTCGGTCAGCGAGTGAGACTATCTCAATACCTTTTTTCAAGATATTTAAAACGACTGCCATCGCATCAACGATTTCATCACGCGACAATCGGTCAAATTGTTCAATCACTAAAATACTTCCCGGTGCTATACGTCCCTGTTCCGCCATCGACAAAAATCCACCTAGAGCAGTATTATCTGAGAGGTTATTTTTGTATGATTTCCATGCGGAAACCCCTAAGTCTTGCATATCTAAGGTTTGGTCTAGAGGAATGTTGATGTTAGGGTTATCTGCAAGCCACTCATTTAGCATTTCAGTTTGGCGTTTTTTGGAGTGTCCTCGCTCCTGCTTGGCAGAACTAAAGCGGACATAACTGTATATTTTTGGCTTATATTCATATTGCATAAGTCACCGTAACTCTGGATATGAGATGAATCTACTAAACTTTAAAACAGTGTTGGCAGGTTTCGCAGCAGTAGTCGTAATGTTGTATGCTGTCACTTTATGGGCATCGATAGAGCCTGAGCCTTTTGACCCTCTTGAGGTCGCGAAGTCTGAACTTAAACCCGGCCAACAGATGGTGACCGGGTATGTTACGACTACCGCACTTATTCACGTAGTAGATACATTATTACATAAGGCATTTGGATATACATCCAATGATGTCTTGCCACCTAGTGTGATGATGGACAACATGCCTGCATGGGAATTTGGTGCATTAGAAATGGTGCGGGATATGTCGCTTTCTATGCGCAAAGATTTCAGCCGCTCGCAGTCGCAATCGACAGAACATCCGAGCCTGAAAAAAGCCCAACCACAGTTTAACATTAGTTCTACCGCATGGATGTGGCCAAGTGCTGAGGGTGAATACCGGACAGGGATAAAGTACCTTTACGAATACCGCACTCAAATAGCCAATCAGCAGGATATCAATAGCCAGTTTTATGCGCGTGCAGATAACTTAAGAGGTTGGTTAAAAGAAGCCGAAAAACGCTTAGGTAGTTTGAGCCAACGTTTGAGTGCCAGTGTTGGGCAAGATCGGGTGAATACCGATTTAGCGGGCGATAGCGCGGCACATCAAGCGACTTTTGCACCCGGTAGTAATCAAATTAAAACATCTTGGTGGCAAATTGATGATGTATTCTATGAAGCCAGAGGGGCAACTTGGGCACTGCTGCATTTTTTAAAAGCGGTTGAATACGATTTTGCCGATGTATTAGATAAGAAAAATGCCCGTGTCAGTTTGCACCAAATCGTACGTGAATTGGAAGCGACCCAAGATACCGTGTGGAGCCCAATGATCTTAAATGGCAGTGGTTTTGGTCTAGTAGCAAACCATTCATTGGTTATGGCTAATTATATTTCGCGTGCCAATGCGGCACTGATTGAATTAAGTGAACTCTTAGCGCAAGGATAATTTTTGATGAAAAAACTCACTTTGGCAGCTGCGTTAGCGGTAGCAAGCATGGCGCCTGTTGCTCATGCAGACACCTTGTTAGGTTTTTATATTGGAGCTGAAGGTTGGAAAGCGGACAATGAAGGTAGCTTCGCTGAGCGTGGTAATTTGCAGAACTTCAATTTCAAAGACGAAACTTTTAGTAGTTTTTACGCTGCACTTGAGCACCCAATCCCATTAGTGCCGAACTTAAAAATTAAACATACCGAGTTAGAATTAACCGGTAGCACTACACTGACTGAAACCTTTGAATTTGGTGATACGGTATACCGTACTAACACCACCGCAACCACAGTATCCGACCTCAGTCACAATGACTTTATTCTGTATTATGAGCTATTTGATAACGATTTAGTGTCGTTTGATTTTGGTATCAACGTTAAGCAGTTTGACGGTGATTTAAAAGTGACAGGCGAAGACCAAGCCACTGGTCAATCTAAATCTGAAACAGTGTCATTCTCAGGTTATGTACCAATGGGCTACCTAAAAGCTGAAGTTGGTTTACCTTTCACTGGTTTAAGCGTATTTGCCGAAGGCAGTATGCTCAGCATTGATGACAGCAGCATTCGTGATTACCAAGTCGGTGTGGCGTGGGAGTTTATTGATAATATGGCGGTAGATGTAGCGCTACGTGCGGGCTATCGTTCAATGCAATTAGAATTAGATGATGTTGACAATATCGACACGGATATGGATTTTTCAGGTCCGTTCCTTGGTTTGCAGCTACATTTCTAAGCAAAGTTAAAGTTGATGGCAAATGTACTTGTCATCAACTTGCCCAAGCGGCTTTATGATTCTTGCCAGCTGAGCTGGAACTCTTCCTCAAATGCCTGTTGTAGTAGTTGCCGATACGGTTTACTGACCGAGGTACTGATCAATTTGCGCAGTTCATCACCCGTTTGCGTGAGCTTGTAGTAACTTAATACCAAGTCGTTACTTTTGGCGTTTAAAATAAGCTTTTTACGTTGAAAGCTCAACACAATTTGCTGCTCCGCTTTCAGCTCCGCGGATTCAATTTCCTGCCGATACAGTAAATTTATATCCATTAGCGTCAATATATGGGGAAAGCTTAGCCCTGCTTTACTGAGATTAATGGTTTCGCGATTACCCTTACGCAACAAATCAAAAAATGACGGTTTTTTGTAGTAGCCAAGCAAAATAATATGGCTGTCGTCTTTTTCCAAATAACCACATAAGGCGGCGCAGCGCTGCAGCGCATCGGCTTCACGCTGGGTCATTTGTTTTAGCGTTTGCAGGCTTTTAATCGAAAACGTACCGGGGTTAATGGTTTCGCCGACTAAGATTTTTGCCCACAGCAACTGCATGCTGGCATTGGCGGTATCTTCGGCAAGGTGAATAAACTTGTCTATCCAGTCAGCATCTGGGCGCCCGCCGCTGGTGACTTCTGGGCACACCCGCATGGCCTCACTCATGATGGCTTCGATGTTCTTTTGACGCTGAATTTTTGCCAATTGCTGACGCTTAAGCGCGCGGCGCAAAATGCTGGCATCGCTATTAATAGCAAATGCAGGACGACTACGACCGGAGGCATTGTAACCCCCTTCGCTGCTACTGCCGACTTGGCGTAGATCGTTTTTACTGATGGCATAACCCAATTTATCTTCAATGATATGAGCCAAACTGAGTCGAGCCTGGGCATTTTTTATCGTCATGATGTTGTTGCCAAACAAAGAGAATGTTTTTTAATACCATGCCAGCGCGGTAGTTACTAGGGCGTGTTGACTTTTTAGGTATGATTTTTGTTCAAATCAAAGGCTTTTAATACGCGAACTGAGCAATCTAGCATAGTGGGCCTATGTAAATTGCGAATGACAAAGTAGTGAAAGCCTTTGCTTGAACCCTGCGGGCAGCCCTGCCTTGCCTAAATACCTAACTTACGGCGGAAAAAACAAACTGCAAAGGTCAACAAGCCCTAATGTTTCCTAAGCTAACAGGGTAAACACTTGCTTTGCCAATTTATTTTGCCGCGACTGGACGCAAGGTACAGATCATCTACTATAATATTTCATGACTGTTAATAAAGACTTCGCCGTCATCACTAAAATGTATCACAACTAAGATAAGCTGATTGTGATCATTGCTTTGCTAAAGCATAGTGAACCTTGCCAGACCTGAGTGTGATGTTGAATACACATGTTGTAAAAACTTGAAGGAAGTAGAATGGCACCAGAAGAAAACGATTTCCTATTTGCCGACCACGAAGACGACATTCAGCCTGCTCAGGAATTACATGGCTGTTGGGATGTGTTGGTGGTGGACGATGATCCGGAAATCCATTCGGTGACTAAACTGGCTTTGTCAGGTGTGACATTTTGGAATCGTTCGTTGCGTTTTCATGATGCATTTTCGGGTCAGCAAGCTATCGCACTTCTTAAAGAAAACCCCAGTATTTGTGTGCTATTGCTCGACGTGGTGATGGAAACTGACGATGCTGGCTTGCAAGTGGTGAAGCGGGTGCGCGATGAGTTAAAAAACCACTTTGTGCGCATTATTTTACGTACCGGCCAGCCAGGCTACGCGCCGGAAGAGCATGTTATTCGCGAATATGATATCAACGACTACAAAACTAAAACTGAACTCACCCGCAGTAAATTAGTGACGGCTTTGATGACCGCTATTCGTTCTTACGACCAACTCGTGCAACTCGAAGCGCACAATGATTCTTTAGCCAGTATTTTGGATGCCTCCAAGGCCATTTTAGGTCATACCGATATTCGCGCCTACAGTGCAGCTGTGATCAATCAGCTAGCAAAAATCCTTGATACTGCACCGCGCGGTATTTTGTGCGGTATGGTGTCGGACGAAAAACGCATTAATGTGCTCGGTGGTAGTCACGAATATGAAGAGTACTTTGGCCTTGGTTTGGAGCAGCTTGATAATGGCCGCATTATCATGCAAGTGCAAAACTGCTTTGACTGCCTTTGCCATTTACGTACCGAACATGAAGCGACCTTTGCGCTAAGAAGTAAATCCCGTAACGCAGCAATTTATTTGGAATTAGAATGCACGCCTAATGCTGCGCAATTACAATTTGCTGAGCTATTTTTGACTAACGTCAGTGTTGGCTTGGACAATGTGCGGCTGTTTAACAAACTGCGCGATGTTGCTTACAAAGATCAACTCACTAAACTCCCCAATCGTGCCAATTTTGTTGAGCAAATCGAACTCTTTTATCAACCCAACCAGAATGAATTGGTGTTGGTGATTTTAGATATTGCGCAGTTTTCGGATATCAACAACGGTTTAGGTCAGGAAGTGGGCAATTTATTGTTGCAGGCGGTGATGGAGCGCTTAAGGTTGGAATGCCCTGAAGCACAACTGTTGTCGCGAATTGGCGCGGACGTATTCGCGTTACTGTTGCCGCGCGCACCATTCGACGAAGGGGAGTTTCTTGACGCTTTGATGTTCCCCTACGCGGTTGGCGAACATGTATTATCTGTGCATTTCCATATTGGGGTGTGTGAGCAACAAGATTTCCACCGCCAAGGCTTAGAGACGTTGAAAATGGCCTATATTGCCCTCAACCAAGCGAAAATAGGGAAAGTCAGCAGTGGTCGGTATTCACCGGATCTTGAAGAAAAAATGGCTTGGCGCTTAGGGATAATCCGGCAGTTGCGGCAAGACTTCGAGCACCATAAGTTGGAAGTATGGTATCAGCCGCAATTGTGCTTTAAAAGCTTGCAAGTTATCGGTTGTGAGGCCTTGTTACGCTGGCCCTCCGGCAATGGCAATTATATCTCGCCTGCGGTGTTTGTGCCTTTGGCTGAAGATGCTGGCTTGATTGTTGATATCGGGCAATGGGTGTTAGAGCAAGCATGTTTGCAGCAACGTCAGCTCGCCAGTGTGGGTTGTGATATTAGTGTGGCAGTAAACGTCTCAGTGCCACAATTCAAAGTGCCCCATTATGCCGAGCGCGTAAAAGAAACCCTCACTCGACATCAGATCCCAGCCAATAAAATTGAGCTTGAAGTCACTGAAAGCGTGGTGATGGACGATATTGGTGGGGTGGTTGCAACTCTGCAGGAGCTCAAAGAGTTTGGTGTTGAGGTGGCCATTGATGACTTTGGTACTGGCTTCTCATCACTCAGTTATTTACAAAAGCTGCCCTTGGCACGACTAAAAATCGACCGTGCATTTATTAAAGATATTCCCGAAACCGATAGTGGCGCAATTGCGTCATTGGTGATTGCACTGGGTAAGAGTTTAGGCCTTAAAACCATTGCTGAAGGGGTGGAAACTGAAGCTCAGGCAGCTATCCTTAAACAGCTTGGTTGTGATGAAGTGCAGGGGTTTTTATATGCGAAACCCATGAAAGCTGACGAACTCCTGATTTTTTTGCAACAACACAAAGCGTGTAAGGTGTGAATCATCAGTTCTGACGCTGTTTTTCTTTGTTAAGACGTGTATAATTCGCTCCTTTTTTAGCCACGATTTGACCCGACGGTGACCATGAGCGGATTAAAAGCTGAACGTTCGTTATTTTCCTATCCTAAGTACTGGGCTGAATGCTACGGTCCTGCGCCTTTCTTACCTACTTCCCGTGCTGAGATGGCCAAATTAGGCTGGGACAGCTGCGACATTATTATTGTCACAGGTGACGCTTATGTCGATCACCCAAGCTTTGGTATGGCGGTAATTGGCCGTGTACTTGAAGCACAAGGCTTCCGGGTGGGGATCATTGCCCAACCGGACTGGTCAAACAAAGACGCCTTTATGGCGCTTGGCAAACCAAACCTATTTTACGGTATTACCGCGGGCAACATGGACTCGATGATCAACCGTTATACGGCTGAAAAACGTATTCGCCATGATGATGCGTATACGCCAGGTAATGAAGGCGGCAAGCGTCCAGATCGCGCCGTTATTGTTTATAGCCAACGCTGTAAAGAAGCCTACAGTGATGTGCCGATTGTGATTGGTGGTATTGAAGCCAGTTTGCGCCGTATTGCCCATTATGATTATTGGCAAGAAAAAGTGCGTCGCAGTATTATTTTTGATGCCAAGGCTGATATCCTGATCTACGGTAACGCCGAGCGTCCACTGGTTGAAGTGGCGCATCGTATTGCTGGTGGTGAAAGCGTCGAAACCATTCAAGACGTACGTGGTACGGCGGTGATCCGCAAGACGCCATTGCCGGGATGGCGTGGCAGTGATTCCACCGCGATTGATAAAGTCGGTAAAATTGACCCTATCCCAAACCCTTATGGTGCGGACGATGTTGGTTGTAGTAAATCTGAATTTGCCCAAGCTGGAATAGATTTAGCAGCCGAAGCCGCTAAGCCGATTGTAGTGCAACCGCCACGTTTAAAACCGTGGGAAAAGGCCTACGTAAAACTGCCAGCGTTTGAGCAAGTGAGTGTCAACAAACCGCTTTATGCTCATGCTTCACGAATTCTACACCAAGAAACTAACCCAGGCTGTGCGCGGGCATTATACCAACGCCATGGCGACCGCTACGTGTGGGTTAACCCTCCGGCATTTCCATTAGAAACTGAAGAAATGGACCACGTCTTTGGTTTGCCGTATCAACGTATTGCTCACCCTATGTATGGCAATGCGAAAATCCCAGCCTATGACATGATCAAAACTTCGGTGAACATCATGCGCGGCTGCTTTGGTGGTTGTAGTTTCTGCTCTATTACTGAGCACGAAGGCCGTATTATCCAAAGCCGCTCGCAAGAATCTATCTTGGATGAAATTGCGCAAATTCGTGACAAAGTGCCCGGCTTTACTGGCGTAATTTCTGACTTAGGTGGCCCAACTGCTAACATGTACGGCTTGCGCTGTAAGAATAAAAAAGCCGAAAGCACCTGTCGCCGTTTGTCTTGTGTCTATCCGTCGATTTGTGAACATATGGACACCGACCACACCCCGACTATCGAGCTCTATCAAAAAGCCCGTAAAGTCGATGGGGTGAAGAAAATTCTGATTGCTTCGGGTGTGCGTTACGATTTAGCGATACAAGATCCGCGTTATGTCAAAGAGTTAGTTAGCCATCACGTCGGTGGTTATCTCAAAATCGCGCCTGAGCATACCGAAGAAGGCCCATTATCTAAGATGATGAAACCGGGGATGGGCGCTTATCAACGCTTTAAAGAGTTATTTGAACAATACTCAAAAGAAGCCGGTAAGAAGCAGTATTTGATCCCTTACTTCATTTCTGCGCACCCGGGTACGTCGGATGAAGACATGGTGAATTTGGCCTTGTGGTTGAAGTCGCAGGACTTCAGATTGGATCAAGTGCAGAATTTCTATCCATCGCCGATGGCCAATGCAACGACCATTTACCACACTGAAATGAACTCGCTGCGTAATCTAAAAAATAACACTGAGCGTGTTACTGTGCCAAAAGGCGCACGCCAACGTCGCTTGCATAAAGCTTTGTTGCGTTATCATGACGAGTCAGGTTGGCCGATTATTCGTGAAGCGCTACGTGCTATGGGCAAAGCCAATTTGATTGGTAAAGGCCCGCAGTGTTTGGTGCCAGAAGAAGGGCGCAATGAGAAACAACCAGCGAGTAAAGGGCGTCCAGCCCTGACCAAACATACTGGCTTTTCGCAGTTTAAAAAGGCCAATACCAAACCGCGTGTTGGCGACAACAAAAAACGTGGCGCACCCACGCGCGACGGGCAAAGCCAAGCCAAGAGGCAGGCAAGTCGTTAATGAGAAAAGGCAAGCGTCAAGCTTGCCTTTTTCTTATCGCGCTGCATTCGCTCAGGTTAAAACTGGTACTGCCAACTGACGCTAAAGGCGCTGTTGTTCTCTGTGCTAATCTCGCTGCTGTCAGTATTTTTCACGTCGCTGCGGATATAACGTGCTGAGACTTGCAGTAGACCATTAAACAAGCCTTGCTGATATTCTAGCTTGGCTTCTTGTCTATCGTTACCGTATTCACCATCGCTATGCCGTAGCGTTACGCCATAGCCTCTGCCATCCGCTTCAAAGCGTTGCCAACCCGCGCTCCACACTTGGGTTTGTGGGCCATTGGCGGCACCCAGCCAAAAGTCACGTTGCGTAAATTGACTGAAGGGTTGACTCACCGCAGGGCAGCCAATGGCTTGGCTGTTGCTATCGCAGTCAAATGTTTGGTCGCTGTATTCCAGATACCATTTGCTGCGGCTATGTTGGCTGCCTGTAAACGTTTCTACACCTAGCGTCATAATCGGGTCGTGAGGTAATAATCCAGACTGATTGTGCCCCATCCATTCACCATAAACAGCAAAAGGGATGTGATTTAGGTGAGTCGAGTATTTCACATCAAGGCTTTGTAAGGTTTGCTTATCATACTCGCTCACTGCAATCTGACGCTCTTGGTCAAATACAAAAGCGCTGCTTAAGGTGCTGGTGGCAAGTTCAAGCCCAGTTATAGGTGTGGCGGCGAAGCGCAGCGCCCAAAGGCGCCCATCTTGTGGATTAGCCTGAGTTGGGCGTTGTTTGGCAACTAGTGCGGTCACTTGCCATGCCCCTAAAAAGGATAAAAACGATGGCCCAAGATGGCTATTGGCGCGAGTTGCTCGCACTGCTGTCATAGTCGGAGCGTGGTTAGAAAGCAGTAGTGCGTTATCGTTGCTTGGCCCCCACCAATAAGATAAGCGTTCAGCACTGAGTGCCCAGTTATCAAATAGCACCGCAAGGTGGCTGCCATCGTGGTTGAGTTGTTTGCCGTCAAGGCCATCACTTTGGTAATTGACCGCCACTTTAGCACTGACCACATCGCCGGTGATTACACCAAAACTATCAATCCCGCTTTTGGCTTTATCGCGCTCAGCAAAACCTTGTTTAAGGTCGGGGTCGCTCGAGTAATACGCGCGCACTGAGGAATAACGTTCGCGCTTCGCTTGGCTCAAGGCGTGCTGTAAATGTTGCAGGGCGAATTGCCCATCCGCCGGTAAGGTGCTGCTGTCGGCCTGTTGGATATCGTGAGCTAGCGCTTGCCACATCAGCGGATATTGATTAACTGGATGGCTAATAACGCCATAACTGGCGAGTAAATCAATAGAATGTTTTAGTTGCTGCTCGCCCGCTGCAATCCAAGGTGAGGCGATGGCAGGGGAGCCGAATAGCGCGCCAAGCGCACACCACAGTCGGTAGTTCATCCGTGTAATTTTTCCTCTAATGCTTTGGCAACCAAAGGGTGCACAAATTGACTGACATCACCGTTATGTAATGCCACTTCTTTAACTAAAGTTGATGAGATAAAAGAATTTTTTTCTGCTGGCGTAAGAAAGACACTTTCCAGATCAGGATTGAGACGACGATTCATGTTGGCAAGCTGAAACTCGTAATCGAAGTCGGAAGCAGCACGGATCCCGCGAATAAGCACATTGGCTTGTTGCTCTTTGGCTAAGTTTACCAGTAAACCACTAAAGCCAATCACCTGCACATTCGGTAAATCTTTGGTGATTTCCTTGGCTAAAGCAACGCGTTCATCTAGGCTAAAACACGGTTTTTTACTGGGATTATGCGCAATCGCAAGTACCACAGTGTCAAACATTTTTGCGGCGCGCTGAATTAAATCGGTATGACCATTGGTTAAAGGATCAAAGGTTCCAGGGTATAAGGCAATGACCTTCATAGTGATTTTCTACTTTGCGAGATTATCGGATATCTTAGCAAGCTTTATTAAGAATATCAGCCGTTGTAGGCGACAAATCGTTGCATAAAGGAAACTTATCTAACGTGAATACAATTCAATTCCGTATAGATTCTGGGGTTTTTTCCCGAGATAAATTCATAGTGCTATAACTGCTAGAATGAATTGGCTATACTGCCGCCATTATCGCTCGCGAAGTGAGCATTAACCTGTGAGACTGGGCTATGAATACCAAGGAAAAAATCATTCGCACTAGTATTGCTATGTTTAACCTAAACGGCGAGCGGGCGGTGACGACTAACCATATCGCCGCTAGTTTAGGTATAAGTCCAGGCAATCTCTATTATCATTTTAAAAATAAAGAAGACATCATTCGACAAATTTTCACTCTCTATAGTGAGCATCTTAATACGCATTTCAAGCCGCTAAATTTAGGTGATGATCCTTTAGCGCAACTCACACAATACCTTGATTCATTGTTTGACTTGATGTGGCGGTATCACTTTTTCTACGACAATCTCACCGAAATATTGGCCCGTGATACCCAGCTGAAAAAAGACTACATCACGTTTCAGTCAAATCTGTACGAGCAAGTAAAAGCTGTGGTGATTGCGCTGCGCGAAGCAAACGTAATCGCAATTGATGACGGCGACGCCAAAGAGTTAGCGCATATGTTGAAAATGACGGTGAGCTTTTGGACGCCGTATGTCAAAGCAAGGCGCATGACAGGCATGCTGGAGCAGCAAGATATTTATAACGGTATCGTGAAGGTGTTGATGTTGTTTAAACCCTATTGCACTGCGATGAGCCGAGAAAAAATCAATACCTTACAACAGCATTACCAAACCTTAGCGGATGAATCTTTACCTAGCATAGCTTAAACTTAGGGTTGGGTAAAAAAACAGCAGTTTCTTGCTGCTGAGTGTTTTGCTATAATCCCGCGCCTTATTGCTGGGCGCGGGATTTTTATTTTTAAGTAAGCTCTCGCTAACCGTAAAAGCCTAATTTTCATAGGCTGACGGATTATTCAGCACCGAACAGTAGCCGAGTGAGTCGTATGTTAAAATTCATCATTAAATTGCATCCCGAGATCATTATTAAAAGTAAATCTGTGCGTAAGCGCTTTACTTTAATGCTTGAGCGTAACATTAAAATGATCTTGCGTCGTTTTGATGAGCAGGTCGAAGTGAAAAATCACTGGGATAACATAGCTATCACCAGTCACACTACAGATGAAGCAATGCGCTTGACCTTTATTGATGAACTCATGCGTATTCCAGGTATTGAACAAGTAATTGAGGTCACTGAAACTCACTTCTCCACCTTAGATGATATTTATCAAAGTGCTTTCCCTTTACTGCGTGATTCATTGGTGGGTAAGACTTTCTGCGTGCGCGTTAAGCGTCAGGGTAAACACGAATTTACCTCTACAGAAGTAGAGCGTTATGTTGGTGGTGGTTTAAATCAAAACATTCCCTCTGCATCGGTTAAGTTGGCTCACCCAGAAGTGACCGTGAAGATTGAGATTAAAGATCAGCGTGCTTATATTTTTAGCCAAGTGTTCCGTGGTTTAGGTGGTTTCCCACTGCCAACGCAAGACGATGTGCTGTCCCTGATTTCTGGTGGTTTTGACTCAGGTGTCGCCACCTATCACATGATCCGTAAGGGGGCGCGTACGCATTTCTTATTCTTTAATCTCGGTGGTGCGGCGCATGAAATTGGCGTAAAACAAGTGAGTCATTACTTGTGGCAGCAATTTAGTTCGACCCACAAAGTAAAATTTATCAGTGTGGACTTTGAACCTGTAGTCGCAGAGATCTTAGAAAACATCGAAAGCGGCTCAATGGGGGTGGTATTAAAGCGTATGATGATGCGTGCTGGCAGCCAAATCGCGGAACGTTTGAATATTCCGGCGCTAGTGACAGGGGAAAGTATCGGTCAGGTGTCGAGCCAAACTTTGGTGAACTTAAGTGTGATTGACCGTGTGACCGAAACCTTGATTTTGCGTCCACTGATTCACTTGGACAAACAAGAGATCATCCGCACCGCGCGTGCTATTGGCACCTTGGAAATGGCTGAAGCCATGCCAGAATACTGTGGCGTGATCTCGAAAAAGCCTAACGTAAAAACTAAGCTTGAAAGCATAGTTGCGGAAGAACAAAAGTTCGACTTTGATATCCTCAACACTGTCGTGGCGAATGCCAAAGTCATGGATATTCGTGATATCGAAGTAGAAGCAAAACAGGAAGTGAAAGAAGCTGAGTCAGTGTCTGCCTTACCACCAGGGGCTGTGGTGCTAGATATTCGTTCCCCAGAGGAAGAGGATGCAGCGCCACTTGAGCTTGATGGTATTGCTGTGAAACACCTGCCATTCTTCCGTTTAGCCACCCAGTTTGGCGATTTACCGCAGGATGTGGAATATTACCTGTACTGCCAAAAAGGCGTGATGAGTCAGCTTCAAGCGTTGATCTTACACGAAAAAGGCTTCAACAACGTGAAGGTTTATAAGCCTGCAAAAAACCAAGCTTAAACTGCGAAAAAGGCGCCACTGGCGCCTTTTTGCATTTTAATGGGTAGGTTTACAGCTTAATGCGCGGCGCTTTACACTTGGCTCAGTGCCTCAATTTCAGTTAGCAGCTTGGCATTAAACGGGGTAGGGTAATGATGCTTTTTGCCAAGCGCAACAATATAGCCGCAAATCGCCGTGATTTCAGTTTGCCGACCCAGGCTTATATCTTGCAGCATTGACGAGCGATTGGCGGCAGTTTGTTGCATCACTAAATAGGCTTGATTTAAGGCATCTGCCAGCACACAGCGATAGCCTTCCAAAGCGGCTAAATGTACAGCTTCATTCAATAAGCCAATGACTGTGGTGGCATATTTTGGTGCGCGCAGTTGGCCATTACAGACTTGGTCGCGGGCAGTAAGCGGATTGATAGCAATATTAACAAAAAGCTTTTGCCAGCGTATTTGCGCAATATTGTGATGCCAGTGCGCATCCACAATACTGGTCAAACAGGCATCAACTAGTGGGCAACGAGACTGTGCTGCAGACGTTATCGCACCTAACCAAGTACGGCCAACACCACGATGCACCACATGCTGAGGGCCTTTTAAATAAGCACCTTGAGAAGTGGTCGCAAAGTAGAGTTTGTGCTGTGGGGTCAATGTTGCGCTAAATGCGCTGAGATCAGACATGCCATTATGGCTAATCACAATGCTCGCGGCTGGATGCAGATAAGGGCGCAGCTGAGCTAGCGCCTCAGGTAATTGATAGGCTTTGACGCACACCAATACAAAACGCAAGCTGCTAGGGACTAAGGTCGCAAACGTCGCATTTTTGATAGTTTGCGTGCTGATTTCAGTTTGCCATTCGTAAAGCCAAGCTTTAGTGCTTGGCTTGCGGGTGATAACTGTAACTTGGTGGTCTCGACTCAGGGCTTTGGCAAATAGCTGCCCAATCGCACCTGCGCCTAAAATTGCGATGTCAAGCGGTGCGTTTACGGACATATTTGCGCCACACAAAATAACCCGCAAAGTAGCTTAGCGCCCCTAAGCAGTCGGCATAAAAGTCATATAACGATGCTTGGCGATGTGGCACCATTGATTGCAATACTTCAATCCCAGCACCATAACCGGCGAGCATCAGCAAGTGCAGCCATACAGGTAAACGAAAGGCGTGATGTAACACAAAAGCGAGGCCAAAAAAGATTAGAAAATGGGCAACTTTGTCAGCGTTAGCAAAAGTAATTACGCTGCTGTTCACTTCTTTGACGAATAATGCAGTACAGGCTATCAGACATCCTAACAACATGATTTGATAAACGCGCCGTGTCACTTCTCTTTCCATTTCTACCACTTTAGTGTGGCGAGTATACCATCGAATTCTAGATACAACATGAATAATTCCGACCGTGATAAAATTGTCATGGCCTTTCCCTAAACTCAAGATTGGCTGGTATACTAGGGCTAAGCAATTTGAGGAGAAAAGTATGCCTTCTTTTGACATTGTGTCAGAAATTGAAATGACTGAAGCGAAAAACGCGGTTGAAAACGCAGCGCGTGAATTAGAAACCCGTTATGACTTCCGTGGTGTTACTGCGTCGATTGAGTTGGACGAGAAAGAAGTGGTGCTAAAAGGTGAAGCTGAGCATCAATTATTGCAGTTGTTTGATATTTTAGTCAGCAAAGCAGCAAAACGCGGATTAGACGTAGCCTGCTTTGATTTGCAAGATGTGGTGCATTCTGGCCGTACTTACTCTCGTAAAGTGGTGTTAAAGCAAGGCATCGACAAAGATATGGCGAAGAAAATCACTAAGCTTATCAAAGAGTCTAAGCTTAAAGTGCAATCTAGCATTCAAGGTGAAGAAATACGCGTGACGGGTAAAAGCCGTGACGACCTGCAACAAGTGATGCAATTAGTGCGTACTGCTGAATTAGGCCAACCTTTCCAATTTAAAAACTTCCGCGATTAATTTGCTTCAGAAAGCGATGATATTAGCGTACAAAAGGTGCTTTGGCACCTTTTGGCTTTCTAGACGTCCATTGACTTTTGTGTGCTAAATTCGCACAATAGCGCCTCGTTTCAAGGTGCTTAGATGACGGGGTGAGGAAAACCCAGCGCTAAGATAATCGGGAAGCTTGGTGCGGTGCTTAGGAAGCCCCAATGCCAACACTGCCCCCGCAACGGTAATTAAAGGGTTTTGCCTTTAAGAGTCCGGAGACCGGCCTTGAATTGTCATTCACATCATGCTTGTGCGGTGGGCGCAGGTCAGGGGAAATCATGCTAAATAAATCTCTGCTTTGCAGTGCAATCGCTGCGGCACTTTCGTTTTCTGCGTTGGCAGATAATTCATCAACATCTTTAGAGCGCATCACGGTTACTGCGAATAAAATTGCGCAACCGCTAAATCAAGTCCTCGCGTCAGTTACTGTCATTGAGCGTGTGGAGATTGAGCAAAGTGGTGCGGCCGATTTAGTCACTGTGCTGCAAACGCAAGCGGGTTTTCAAGTTAATGCCAATGGCGGTTTAGGTCAAAATGCGGGCGTATCACTACGTGGCGCCAGCACGCGCCACACACTTGTGTTGTTAGACGGGGTACGGGTTGGCTCGGCCACCTTAGGCTATAAAACGCTAGCGAATATCCCGCTTAACAGTATTGAACGTATTGAAGTGGTGAAAGGCTCACGCGCTGCGGTGTATGGTTCAGATGCGTTGGCGGGTGTTATTAACATCATCACTCGTAACGCAGTCGGTGGTCAAATTGATATTGCCATTGGTTCAGATAGCTACCGCAGTGCGGACTTGGCAACAGGTACGCAAATTGGTGGTTTGGCCTTAGCCTTTAACGCGGGTTATCAAAAAACCGATGGTTTTGATGTATTGCAAACCAAGCAACCAGATGAAGACGGTTATGAAAACGTCAACGTGGGCTTTAATGCAGCTTATCAAGATGAACAGCTTGGCGATTTTAAAGCTATGCTACAGCGTAGCCAAGGTGAAGCCTATTACGACAGTGGTTTTGGTTCTGCGGATACGGAAATCTACAAAGGTGAGTTTACCAATCAAGTATGGGCGTTGGGCTGGCAAAAAGCGCTGCTAGAAAATCTTACCGTGAGTGCGACACTAAGTCGTGCAACCGATGAATCAGATGATGTTGGCGAAGGATACACGTCAGAATTTTATACTGAGCGGAAAAGCCAAGATTTATTAGTGCAATATAGCCCCCTCACGGCACTCAATACTTTGCTTGGTTATAGCAAAGTAACTGAAGATGTCGGTGGTTCTTCAACTGCTTATGATGTGACCGAGCGCGACCTTGAAGCATGGTTTGCTGGGGCGACCTATGAGTACCAAGCTTGGCTTGCGGAAGCCGTAGTACGTGAAGAACATAATTCGCAGTATGGTAACGAGTTTACTTACAGCACAGCGCTAGGCTATCGTGTGAATGAGCTACTGACCGTGCGCGCGTCGCAAAATACCGGTTTTAAAGCGCCGACTTTTAACGATTTGTATTATCCAAATTCAGGCAATTTAGCACTGCGCCCAGAAAGCTCAACCAATCAGGAGTTAGGTTTAACTTTAGCGCGTGACGATGTGTCTTTGACTTTGGCGGTATTTAGAACCGACTACGAAGATAAAATTGCTTGGGCGCCTTCTGCTGGTAACCCAAATAAATGGCTGCCATCGAATGTCAACCAAGCACGTCATGAAGGGTTTGAACTGACGCAGCAACACAGCTTCTACGGTTATAAATCAACTTGGAACTATACCTATCTTGATGCCAAAGACTTAGATAACAGCAAAGCACTGAACTATGTCTCTAAGCACAGTGCAAACTGGGCGCTTAGCAAAGAGTGGCAAGATTGGCGCGTTGGTGGTGAGTGGCAATTGCGTGGAAAACGCGAAGGTAAATATACCCAATTGCCGTCGTACGCGTTGTTTAACTTAGTGACAGGGTACACGCTTTCTGAAGGTTTTGTGTTGACGCTCCGTGTTGAGAATCTCTTTGACCGCGACTATCAAGGGGTAGATGCGGGTGTAAAAGTGTTTGGCGATCCAAGCTCAGTATTTTATTACAACACTCCTGGTCGCCGTGCTTACTTAAGCTTTAACGCTGAATTTTAAGTGATTGCTTAGGGTTGAATGAAAAATGCCGCTCATTTGAACGGCATTTTTTTTCATTTTGACCGTGCCATGGGGCGGCGCCTGTGACTAGCATCTGGCAGCTAGTGCTCAGGTGTTAGTCTAAGTAGTCAGCAAAATACTCGCTAAATTTAGCCAGTTTAGGGGCTATCATGACACTACAATAGCCTTGATTTGGGTTCAGGTTAAAATAATCCTGATGATAATTTTCTGCACAATAATAGGTATCTGCTGGACTAACTTCGGTCACGATAGGTGCGGCATACTCGCTTTGTAATGCACCTATCAAATCAAGTGCAGCTTGCTGCTGTGTCTCATCATGATAAAACACCACACTACGATATTGCGTACCAACGTCGTTGCCTTGACGGTTCAATTGCGTCGGATCATGTAGTGCAAAAAACATCTTCAGCAACTCGGTAAAACTAATCACACTCGCATCAAAGCTAAGTTGTACCACCTCAGCATGACCGGTTAAACCACTACAGACGGCTTTGTAGCTTGGATTGGCGATACTGCCACCCATATAGCCGGATGATACGTGGCTTACTCCTTTGACGCGACGAAACGCCGCGTCAATACACCAAAAACACCCGCCGCCAAACGTGGCTGTGCTGTACTGGCTCATATAACTCTTCCTTATAGTGGATGGTGATCATCCTGCTCTTGCAGACGTTTGGCCAAAAATTCTGGCGATTGAGTACCACGCGCAAGTGCCATATAGGCGCAAGGTACTACAAATAACGTTAGCAAGGTTGCGACACTCACGCCAGCAAAAACTACTACACCTATGACCATACGGCTTTCTGCGCCGGGACCGGTGGCCAAAACTAGCGGAATGGCACTCATCACTGTGGTCAGCGAAGTCATAATAATAGGTCGCAAACGTTGTGCTGCCGCAGTGATCACCGCTTCTTTAAATGCCATGCCGCGGTCTCGTAACTGGTTGGCAAATTCGACAATCAAAATACCGTTTTTGGCACTTAAACCTATCAGCATGACAATACCGATTTGGCTGTAGATATTAAGCGTATTATCTGTAGCGTAAAGGCCAAGCATTGCACCCATTAAACCAAGCGGAACCGTCAGCATGATGACAAACGGATGTACAAAACTCTCGAACTGCGCGGCTAGCACTAAGAAAGTCACGGTCAACGCCAGAATAAACACATAGGTCATTGCCGACGCGCCTTCGTAGAAGAGCTGCGACTCGCCTTTGTAGTCTATCGCACCGTCATGGGTGTTCTCTTGCGCTGCGACGGTATTTAAGAAGTCCAGTGCTTGCTCAAGGGTATAACCTTCCGCTAAGTTGGCACTGATGGTAATGGCGCGCATCCGATTGTAACGATTCAATCTTGCCGCGGTCGCTTGCTCAGTCAAAGTGACTAAGCTATCCAATGGCACCAGCGCACCAGTGCGTGATTTCACGTAAATATTAGCAATATCCGCTGGGGCGCCAAAGTCGGCTTTGTCGCCTTTTAAGATCACGTCGTACTCTTCACCGCGGTCGATAAAGGTAGTAACACGGCGCTGACCCAGCATAGTTTCTAAAGTACGACCGACATCGTTGACTGAAATGCCAAGATCCGCCGCTTTGTTTTTGTCTATGCTAATTAAAAACTGTGGGAAGGTTTCTTTATAGTCGTGGTCAATGCGCACCAATCCCGGGTTTTTTTGCGCTTTGGCAATGATACGGTCACGCCAATCGGCTAATTCGGCATAATCATTGCCTTGTAGTACAAATTCCACTGGGCGCGAGTTGCCGCCACCGCCGATACCGCGGCGCATAATCGCAAAGGCGCGAATGTCGGTCACTTCAGTCATTTTGCCGCTGATCTCATCCATCACTTGCCAAGTAGAACGTTTTCGCTCGTCCCAATCCGCCATACCGACGATGGCCACACCACCTTGGCCGCCCCAGCCCGGTACACGTACTAGCACGCGGCTCAGCTCGCCTTGCTCAAGGTAAGGGAGTAGGCGCTTCTCGATTTCTTCCATATTGGCCGCGTTATTTTCATATGATGCGCCCTCTGGGCCATTCATCATCACAAAGAATGTGCCGCGGTCTTCTTGTGGCGTGAGTTCTGAAGGTATTTGTTTAAATAGCAAATACGCTGCAAAACCCGCTAGCAGTAATACACCACTCAGACCAAAAATACCGTTGATGTTATTATCTAAAATGCGCCGATAAGCACTCTCAATCTTAGTAAACTGGCGGTCCATCCAGAGGCTAAAACGCGAGTGACTTTCGTTTGCTTTGAGTACTTTGGAACAAAGAGCGGGTGAAAGGGTGAGCGCGGTAATACTCGAGAAAATAACCGCCGCCGAAACGGCCATGGCAAATTCGGTGAAGAGCGCACCAATACGGCCTTCCATAAATACTAATGGTACGAACACCGCCACCAATACCAAGGTAGTTGCGATAACCGCAAAGCCAACCTCGCGGGCGCCACGATAGGCTGCCAGTAGCGGCGGCTCACCAAGTTCAATGCGGCGGTGAATGTTTTCCAGCATTACAATGGCGTCATCGACCACTAAACCGATAGCCAGCACCAGTGCCAATAACGTCAGCAAGTTGATAGAGTAATCCATGGCCAGTAAAAACATAAAAGTGGCGATGAGGGCTACTGGTACAGTCACTGCTGGGATTAGTGTGGCGCGTACATTACCGAGAAATAGATAAATCACCAACACCACCAAAATCATGGCGATAATTAAGGTGCGGTATACTTCGTCGATGGACTCACGAATAAAAATCGAGGAGTCGTAGCTCTCTTCAATGGTGGTGCCTTGTGGTAAATTACGTTTGATCCGTTCTAATTCAGCGCGGGCATTGTCGACCACTTCTAGCGTATTGGCTTTGGCTTGTTTGACAATACCAAGACCAATCATGTTCTTACCATTGCCACGGAACATGCTTTCATCGTCTGCGGCTTCAAGATTGACCTCCGCGACTTCACCAAGGCGGACCAGATAACCTTGTTCGCCCCTTTTTAAGACTAAATTTTCAAAATCGTCACGAGTTTTATAACTACGCGCGATGCGCACCGCAAAATCGCGATCGAGAGATTCAATTTCGCCAGCCGGTAGCTCGACGTTTTCATTGCGTAATACTTGTTCTATATCGCCGCTGGTAATGCCGCGTGCCGCCATGGCCTTACGGTCAAGCCAGATTTTCATCGCATATTGGCGTTCACCGCCAATGCGTACGTTTGATACCCCATCGACAACGGCCAAGCGATCAACTATGTAGCGCTGGGCATAGTCCGACAATTGCAGAGAGTCCATGGTTTGACTATTGAGTACGAACCAAGCAATCGGGCTTTCGTCACCGTCAGATTTAGAGACCTCAGGCGGACGTACCTGCTCAGGCAAGCGGTCTAAGGTGCGTGATACCCGTTCACGTACGTCATTGGCTGCAGCGTCGATATCGCGGTCGATGTTAAACTCTATGGTGATATTTGAGCTACCGTTGCGGCTCGATGAAGAGATGCTTTTGATACCCTCAATACCTGAAATACGGTTCTCAATAATTTGGGTGATTTTGGTTTCTACTACTTCAGCACTGGCGCCCGGGTAGTTGGTGCTGACGCTAACAATTGGCGTTTCGATATCTGGGTATTCTCGCAGTGGCAACATAGTAAATGCCACAATCCCAAAAGTAAGCAGTAACAGGTTAATTACGATAGCGAATATCGGTCGCTTCACCGCAGTATCGGTAATTCTCACGCCTTTACCCCTTTACAACCACTGAGCTGCCCACACGGAGTTTTAAGGTGCCTTCAGTGATCACCTGTTGTCCTTCGTGCAGCCCTTCGGCTATCGCCACCCAGCCATTAAACCGAGTTTGGATCTTAACTTGGACGCGTTCTACCTTGCCATTGGCATCGATGGCATACACAAAATGCTTATCTTGCAGCGGAATAATGGCTTTTTCAGGGACCATTAGCGCCGTCACTTCTGCCAGCTGTAATTTAGTAAACAGCAGCATCCCAGGACGTAAGCGATTATCTTTATTTTTGAATTTTGCTGTGACTGCGATTGAACGGGTGCGCTCATCAATGCGAGGGTCAATATGCGACAATTCGCCAGTAAAAAGACTATTTGCATACGCGTCGCTCAGTGCTGTGACTTTCATCCCTAGCTTAAGTTGGGCTAGGTATTTTTCTGGCACCTGAAAATCGACTTTGATAATACTTAAATCATCTAAGGTGGTCAGTACAGTATTGGTATTCACGTATGCACCCACCGAAACCAAACGTTTACCCAAAACCCCAGCGAATGGCGCGGTTATAGTCATTTCTTGTAATTTAGTACGTGCTGCATCTAATTGCGCTTGTAGCGCGTCTACTTTTGAACGTTGCTCTTCCAGTTGCGATTTAGCCGCACTTTGGCTCTTGGCTAATTCGTTGAGTCGCTCTAACTGACGACGCTGCTCTTTCAAATTGATACTTAACTCGGCAACTTGAAGTTTCTCTTGCTGATCTTGCAGTTGCACGAGCTGTTGACCTTGCGCTACGCTGTCACCATCTTTGAAATAAATGGCCGTGACGTAGTCACTTTGCGCACTGGTAATATTGATCGCCTGATTGGCTCTAGCACTCCCTACGGCGTCAACCGAAACGGCGCGATTGTCTTGGCTGACACTGTGTGCCACCACTTCAGTGGCATTCATGCCACCTTGCTGGGTTTGCCCTGCTGATTTGGGCAGGTATAAATATACACACAGTCCTAGTAGGACCAAAATAAGAAAAGGAAACAGCGCTTTGCCGGATTGTTGTGACAACATGATACTTAACCAATAAAAGTGATAGCTTAAGTGTACAGAAAAACATCCCAAGGCAGCGCACAGGATGTCTCATAATTTTGTGTATTAACCGTAAAAACGACTAAATTATTTCACAAGTACCTGAATTAGGTTGCATTGTTATGTCAGCCCAAGCATAAGTATAGGAGTCTAAGTGGCGAAACAACCACCTTGTCAGCGCTGTCGTGTGATCCGGCGCTTGGTAATTTGGACTGTGCTGATGTACGGTTTGTACTATTGGCTGTATTTGAGTACCTAATGCTATGACATCACCTCAACACAAAGGCGCAGTGATGCTGCGTGCCACTGCAAATCGTTTTAGTATTGAATGTATGTTGGTTGGCGCGGTGGCGGTGATAGTGGTGATGGTGTTTGTCAGCCTAAGACCGACACCTATCTCAATCTTGGAAATCGCAATTGTGAGTGCTGGCTTGGTGGCAATTTGGCTTGGCTTTTTAAAAAGTCAGGAACCTTACTTCAGTATGAGCCTAGACACGCACTGCTTGACCTATCAGCATAAGTTCGGTGCATGGCAATTACCGCGGACAAATTTGCATTCGGCAGGTGTACCAAAAGTCACATTTGACTACACCGAGCTTGAGTTAAATGCAGTTGGTATTAAAATTAATAACATAGATGAATTTTTAATAGCATTGTCGCCCCGTTTGGCGGCAAAATTATTAATTGAACAGCGGCATATTCTTTTACAAGCTGTTAAAATGTATTGCAAAAATGGCAACTGCCCTGAAGACTGGTTAATTGAGGACTCAGAGTTTAAGTCGCCAAGTGGTAAACAATATCATGGGTTAATTGCCATGTTTGGTAATCGGATGGCACATTTAAGGCTCGCAACTGAATTTGATTTGATGTTGCCAGCGAATGTGTTAGACCGCGACATCTGGCAATTTGCAAACTTGTTGAATCACTGGAAGCGTGATCCCGAGCGTATTATGGAGCAGCTGCACGCGCAACAGACTTTGCCAAGAAGTAATTAGGAATAAGTGATGACAATAGAAAGGGCATACATTAAAAGTGGCCGTAATACTATCATTCATAAAGAGAAAAAAATCGATTTGGTGATAGTCAATGGTGATAATCAGCCAAAGATCAAGGTGACTCACTCCGGGCTTGAACCTTTCAAAGATGAACTACCGCGTAATCGTCGTGAAGCGAAAGAGCGTTACTTGGAGGTGGTTCAAGTCTCTAGTAATGAAGTATTTGGCGAAATGAAGCGGTTGTTGTTTATTCAGGCATTGGATGGCAAAGAATATAAAGTTGATTACAGCAAGGTGGGCACTAAGTTATTTGTCCGTATTCATCAGGATAGCTACCTATAAAAGGATAACGGGATGCAAAACCGTAGTTGGTTAGCGATTTGTTCTTTACTGTGGCTCAGTGCATGCGGTGGAGGTGGTGGCGAAGGCAACAGTACCGTTAATGCCAGCATTAACATCGGTGCGGATGTGCAAGTTGATGAAGGCCAAGTCGTTGATTTAACTGCGCTCGTATCGCCAGCTGGTGGCACGGTTGCTTGGCGCGTCGCCAGCGGTGCAAGTTTTGGAGGATTGCCAACGACGGGTGAAACAGTCAGTTTGACAGCCCCAAGTATTAAGGCCGACAGCGCTTATAGTGTGATTGCGGAATATACGGCACCTGACGGCAGCGTGGTGTCAGATTCAGTGACGGTCAGTGTTCGGTCAGTAAATCAAGTCCCGCTTGCCATTATTAGCCAAACAGAGCCAACTGAACTCCCTAGCAAATACAACGATACCATCACTTTAAGTGCAGAAGAATCGAGCGATCCGGATGAAGACGGTGGCATTGTGCGTTATCAATGGCAACAGCGCTCTGGCAAGGCTTTGACGGTGAGTAATAGTAACTCAGCTACTTTAAGTTTTAGCCATCCATTGTTGGCTGAAGCCGCCACCGTAGTATGGCAAGTGACTGTCACCGATGATGAAGGGGCAACGGCCACCGCCGAGGCTAGCCTGATCTTGGCTAAGAATAACCAATTAGTGTTTGCCAACGCCGGAGACGATGCCACCGTCACAGAATTTGAAACTGTGACATTAGATGCGTCAGCGAGTGTTAGTGTCAGCGCTAACTATCAATGTGTGTGGCAGCAATTAAGTGGTGTGACTATTACCCCGACCAATAGCAATGCCTGTAAAACCGAGTTTGTAGCACCCGATGTTGATGGCACGCAAGTGCAGCAATGGCGAGTTACCGTGACAGATGCACTTGGATACAGTGCCACAGATGATAAACAAATTACCATTGAACCTGTCAAATATGGCTTAATTCATGATAGCGGTTTAAATAGTTGTTTTGACAATCAACAACGTACCAGCTGCGGCAGTAGTCAGTTTCCACGTCAAGATGCGCAACTTGGCCGTGATAGTCTCGCCGCTTTACTCGATAAAACTGGCCTTGGCGAAGCGGGCTTTGATTTTACCAAACTTGATGCGTTTGCCGACGAATTACCTAACGATAGCAGCAGTTTCAGCTGTATTCGTGACAATGTCAGCGGCCTTATCTGGGAAGTAAAAGAGCCAGTGAGTGGTACAATACCTGCGGTGACAACGCGTGCAGCCCATAATACTTATACTTGGTCGTTAAGTGGTCAGGTGAGTAATGTAGAAGGCGGTGCCAACACCAGCTGTGCTAGTAATGTCAATTGTGGTTTGCAAGCTTATGTGGACGCCGTGAACGCAACCAACTACTGTGGTGGCAGTAACTGGCGGGTGCCAACTTATGTCGAGCTAATGGGGCTGTTGGACTTTGCTAAGCGCGGCCAAACCCATTTACTCGACACGCGTTTCTTCCCCAATATGCCGGCGCAAAGTATCAACAATCACTTGTATTTTTGGACCAACCAAACCAGTGCCGATGGGCAAAGCTTATCTCAGGCATACATCTTTGATTTTGCTAGTGGTAATGATTTAGCGTACCCAAAAAGCAATACTGCCTATGTGCGCTTAGTACGTACTCCTTAATGCGAGACGAGGATTTTATGAAACCGTTTAAAGTGCTGATTTTATTGTCTCTATTAGGCTCGCAGTTGGCGTTGGCACAAAATTGTTACCTCAACATTCCTGAAACGACCCCCGCAACTCGCTTTACAACCCATGATGATGGCACTGTCTCGGATAACCTGACCGGCTTAATGTGGCAACGCTGTAACTATGGCGAAAGCTACAACGCCAGCACACAAAGCTGTGACGGTCAGGCGACGCGAGTGAACTGGCAACAAGCTTTGCAAGCGTCAGAGAACTTCCGTTTAGCTGGGCATGATGACTGGCATGTACCGAATATTAAAGCACTGGCGAGTATTGTTGAACACCAATGTGTATTGCCGGCTGTCAATGAAAGTGTTTTTGCGGGTGCTAAAAACGATAATTACTGGAGTAATACCGGGGATTTAGTGCGGCAAGATCACGCTTGGGTTTATCAGTTTGCCGATGGTAAAAACAACCTTAAAGTGAAAACCTCAGATCTTTATCTGCGCCTAGTGCGGTTTGCGAAATAACTTTGCCACATCGCTAAATTTTGCTACGCTCGAAGCCCAAACTGAGGGGGGCTTCATGAAGCGCGTAATTCATCTGATCTCTACATTAGCACTTTGCTGTGGCGCAGCGCAGGCTGCAACCAAATGTGACGTGGAATTGGGTCACGGCCTTATCATCACAGATGATGTTATTCGGATTGTGGATAACGGCCAAACGCGGGTGCAAATTAATCATGATGAACAGCTATTGATTGGTGGTTATTGGATCGATCTCAATAGCGAAGAAATTCAAGTCCTCAAAGAATACTCACTTGGGATCCGCAATACTGTGCCAGAGCTAGTAGAGCTGGCCACTGATGGGGTGAATTTAGGGCTTTCGGCGATTGAACAAGTGGTCGAAAGTATGTCAGACAAAGAACCTGAAGTGTTAAAAACCCAGCTGCAATACGTTGAGCGCGCGCTGATGGACAAGTTCAAACGTGGCGACGATTTCTTTTTTATTGCTCCGCAATCTTTATCGAAAATAGATGATTTCTTTACCAAAGAGATCAGTCAAAAAATTCATTCTGCGGTGCATGGTTCGTTAGGGGCCATCTTAGTGTCGCTCGGTGATGCGTTTAAATCCCGCGAAGGCAATATCGAAGATAGGATCAATGATATGGGACAGCGCATGGAGATCATTTCGCGCGAAATCGATAAATCACTGCAGAAAAAAGCACATCAACTTGAAGCCAAAGCGGCTGAATATTGTGAGTGCTTGAATACGTTAGATAAAACAGAATCTCGCTTACAGGCAATCGTGCCCCAACTCAACAAATACGATTTGGTTAAGATCCGCTCTTAAACCTTGAGACCGTACAGGTCGGCAGCATTTTGGTAGCTCACTGAATTCCAGCTGTGCGGATCTGGCCAATACTGCTTATATCGCAGCCATAGTTCATCGTACTGCCACTGTTGTAAACATACCGGATAATTTGAGGCGAGCATAATTCGCTTTGCGCCCAGCGTATCGAGTAGTACTTGAAATGCTGGTTGTATTGCAAGCGGCTTTGCCAACATTTCCTGACCACTGAATTTCACTAAAATGTTAGCGTAGGGCGCGAAGCTGCTTAGGATCTCCTGCCAATCATCCATTGCGCTGAGTAAACCTGCGTGACACAGCACTAAGGTTAAATCCGGTAGCTGTACGGCAAGTTGGCAAATTGCATCACGGTAGCTAGGGTGGGCAAAATTGGCTTGCGCTTCGAAAATCAGCTGGTGTTTAGCAAGCAACGCCAAATTTTGCTGTGTAGCCGCCGCGCTCAAGCGTAGCCCGTCTTCGCCTTCGGTAATATCACGGATCCCAACGAGGTTTGGCGCTTGCTGCAGCTGTGCTAATTGCTCGGCAAAACGCTCGGGTGCTGCACTGATACATGCATAAGCAATGGCTTTATAAGGTAGCTCAGTGACATGCTCTGCAAGCCAAGCCAATTCGCGCTCAGGGGAGTCGTTATCAAAACCTGCTTCAATGTGCACAAATCCCGCCAAGTGCGGCAGCGCTTGGAGTAGTTCCACTGCACTATGATTTTTGCGAATACGTTCAAGATGCGGCCACGTAGGTGGATTGTCGCCCTTTAACCAATGATAATTGCCCTTGGCTAAATCAAACAAATGCAGGTGAGGGTCAATGATCGGCGTGCGTATTGTCATTGTGCGGTATAACCGCCATCTATTGTTTGGAGGCTGCCGGTGATAAAGCTTGCCTCTGGACTGACGAGAAATGCCACTAACGCAGCGACTTCACTGGCTTGGCCTAAACGCCCTAAAGGCTGTAAGGCCGCTTCTTCGGCAACAATCGTTGCTTTGTCTGCACCGCTACGGGCACAGTAGTTGTCGATAGCGCGATGGAACAGAGGTGTCTCTATGGTGCCGGGGCATACCGCATTGGCACGAATATTAAAACTGGCGTAATCAAGCGCGGTGGTTTTTGCCATCGACGCTAATGCCGCTTTACTGAGGTTATAAGCAAACGAGTTGCGTTTCGCAACTAGGGCCTGATCCGACGCGATGAGCACAATCGCGCCTTGCTGCTGTGCTTTCATCACTGGCAGTACAGCTTGGATAGCGCCATACGCACCTTTAACATTCAGCGCAAACAGCGCATCAAAAGTGGCTTCATCAGTTTGTTCGATGGTCGCGCTTAAATGCTTGCCAGCATTGGATACCAAGGCATCAATGCGTCCCGTTTCAGTCACAATCGCTGCAATGGCGGCATGGACTGCCGACACTTGGCTGACGTCACAATGACGGTATTCGCCACAGTCGCTAGCAGTAATATCGAGATTGAAAACTACAAAGTCATCTGCCAAGAGGCGTTCGACAATCGCGCGGCCAATGCCAAAACTGCCACCCGTTACAATCGCAACACGTTTACTTATCATTGGCTGAGCGCTTAGTGGTTGTGACCACAGCCGCCAGCGGCGTGAACGTGGCCGTGCGCTAGCTCTTCAGCAGTTGCTGCACGTACCGCAACGATTTCAACGTCAAACGTTAATGTTTTGCCTGCCAATGGGTGGTTTAAATCGCAATCAGCATTGAAATGGCCAACTTTAACGATTTGTACTTGGTGACGGCCTTGATTGGTTTCAACAATCGCAGTCATACCTGGTTTCCATACTTTAGCGCCTTGTAGGTGCTTAAGAGGAATACGTTGTACGAAGTTTTCTTGGCGCTCACCGTAGGCATCTTTTGGCTCAAGCGTCACGGCAAATTTATCGCCAGCGGCTTTGCCTTCCATTGCGGCTTCTAGGCCAGGCAGCATACTGTCGTTGCCATGGATATACGCAAGTGGATCACTGTCTGCGCTACTTTCGATTTGCGTACCCGCTTCAGTCAGGGTGTAGTGGAATTCAACCACAGAGTCTTTTGCGATTTGCATGTTGATGTCTCGATGTTTTAAAAACCGCTATTCTACGCCACGCTACAGCGGTTGGCTATTTTGTTTCAACCTGAGTTTAAGATTGTCTAGCGGATCAATAAAATCGTCTTGAACGACAGCGGCTTTAGGTAGCTTGACCAATAGTTTTTGACCCAACTTAAGTTTAGTGCGTTTACCTAAGTGATTCCAATCTGATAAGTCGCGCATCGCGACACCATAGTGGCGGCTTATCGACCACAAAGATTCGCCATTTGTGACCACATGTTGATGGTCGTCCAGCTCAGGTTTTTTTTGTTGGGTTTGCGCTACATACGGGCTTATCTCAAATTGTTGTAGCAGATTATGATGTTTATTCGGCTGGCTGATGAGCAAGGTTTCACCCACGCGGATCATGTCTTGCTGCTTACTATTAAGCGACTTTAACTGCGCCACTGAGATTTTGCTGCGTTTGGCAATCGAGTACAAGGTATCACCGGGTTTGACCTGATATTGCAAGCTAAAATAATCACGATAAAAGGCTTGTTGTACCAAGGTTGTGGCAGTGTAGGGGAGTAGCAAGGTGTGTGGCCCTTGTGGCGCGCTGCGATGGCGTAGGTACGCAGGATTGAGCGCGTGCAGGCGCTGTTTATCGAGTCCGCTTAATTTGGCAAACACCGCAAAATCAAATGGTTGAGCGATATCGAGCGGTGTTGTCGTGGCACGATTCGGTAAGCTCGGAATCGTGATGCCGGCATTAGGATGCCGTAGTAAAGAACTAAGCGCTAAAAGTTTAGGTACGTATTCCGCGGTTTCTTTAGGCAGTTTTAGATGCCAAAAGTGGGTGCTTTTTTTCAGTTTGCGATTGTTAGCAATCGCTTCCATCACACGGCCTTCACCGCTGTTATAGGCTGCGAGCGCATGTAGCCAATCGCCATCGAATTTTTGGTGCAGATATTTTAAGTAGGCCAGTGCCGCATCCGTAGCAGCCAGCACATCCAGTCGACCATCGTACCAAGGGTTTTGTTTTATACCAAAATGATGGGCGGTACTGCTCATTAATTGCCACACCCCTATCGCTTGCTCGGATGAGCGGGCATTGAGGCGAAAATCACTTTCAACAAAGGGCAATAAGGCTAATTCCATTGGCAGCCCCTGCTGTTTTACCTTTTGCACTATGTGATACAAAAACGGCGCAGCGCGTTTATTGGCAACCACTAAATATTGCGGTTGCTTGCGGTACCAAGCGATGCGTTTTTGTAGCCTTGGGTGATCAGCAACGTTAAGCCGCAGACCTGCTTGTAACTCTTGCCAAAGGTCATCGTAACTGACTTTTGGTTTGGCTTTTGGCGGCGCGCTTGCCACTTTGCTTGTACTTGGTGGCATGACAAGCGCTGCAGCAATTACCTCAGGGGAGCTGGTATTGAGGGATGCTTCATTTAGTGCGGTATTCGGCGTTACGTCATCTGTTGTGCTCAGTTGCTGATTGGCGGAGCTTGCTTGCAGCGACGCAGGGAGCATTTGACATGCTCCCAATAAAAGGACAGAGAATATAGAAAACAATAACTTAACTTGAGACATCCACACTTCCTCGCGCTCGTCCATGAGTATAGCAGCGTATTGTCAAAGCTGCTCTGCGGCGTACAAAATTTCGCCATAGTGTGCCTGATTATTTGGCTTGGCTCAACTTCTCACACAGCATTTGTAGGGTGTGGCTGGTATTTTTCTGCTCTTTCTGTAACGCATTGTACTCGTGGCAAAGGTGCAATGCGGCTAACAGTAAAGCGTTATGATCATTGCGGACGGTCGCGCGCTGGCGCATCTCACAAACTCGGGTATTGAGTAAGCTGACCGCTTCTAACAGAATGTGCTCTTGTCCGGATTCACAGGTGAACTGCTGGGTTTTCCCGAGCAGTTCGACAGACACCTGCACAGATTTATCGGCCATGGTGGTTCGCTTTGCAAGTCAGTGCGACAGCGGGCTATCAGGCCTGTTGTGCGCTTTGTAATTTTGCCAGTAAACCCGCGAGGGCGGTGCTGGTGTCTTTTTGCTTTTCTTCGTTGTCTAGTACTTCTAGTTGTAACGTTTCATTTTCGTCAATGAGTTTACTGACCTGTTCTTGTAGCGTTTGAACTTCTTGGTTTAACTGCTGGTTTTTTTGTAAAAGCTGTTCAATCAGTTGTTCGAGTTGAGGAAGAATATCGTTCATAAAAATGCGCTCTTATCACTGTGATTGGAGTCGCCAATGTAATGCAAACTGTGCTGTGATGCCAGTATTTACGTGACTTTGTACTGATTTTTAGCAAAAAATCAGTGATAATAGTCTATTCAAAAAATTTTATTCACATGCGGTTCAGTGATTGCTGAATTTTTGTACTGTTTGTGCTGTGTCTTTCTCCACAACGAGGATATTTCATGCTTAGTTATCGCCACTCTTTTCATGCTGGCAACCCAGCGGATGTGATCAAACATTTGGTGTTGGCGCAGGTCCTTGAATATATGACACGTAAAGACAAGCCATTCGATTATATCGACACCCATTCAGGCGCTGGGCTATTCGAACTGGCTGGCAGCGATGCGCAAAAAACCAAAGAGTATCTGCAAGGGATAGGCAAGCTGTGGGATGCAAAAGTTAAGCACCCAGCGTTGCAACATTACATAGCGTTAGTGAAGTCGTTTAATAACAAAAATTTGGCATTTTACCCTGGTTCACCAAAAGTGGCTGAGTCGTTTTTGCGCCGCGAGGATAAAGGCTGGTTTTTTGAGTTACATCCACGTGATTTAAGGTTATTAGAGCAAAATACCGCCCATAAAAAATCGTTACGGGTGCGTGCTGAAGATGGCTTTAAAGGCTTACAAGGGCTATTACCCCCGGCTAGTCGTCGTGCCTGTGTCTTGATGGACCCGCCATACGAGATCAAAGCGGATTATGAGCGCACAGTGGAATCTATAATTGCGGCCTATAAACGCTTTAATTCTGGCACTTTCATGATTTGGTATCCGGTTGTAGACCGTGCGCGCATTGATTTGATGGAAAGTCAGCTCAAGGCGTCTGGCGTACGTAATATTCACTTGTATGAGTTGGCGACGAGTGCTGACACGTTTGAGCACGGTATGACGGCATCAGGCATGATAGTGATTAACCCTCCTTGGACATTAACTACAACGATGAACGAAGTTTTGCCTGAATTGGTGACTTTACTCAGTGATGAAGACGGGTTTTACCGCTCAGAGCAACTCGTGCCAGAATAACTTAGCTTATTGCCCGTTGATAACAGTGGGCAGCTTTTCTAAGCTGCTCACGTACTGTTTTTCAATCGCAATAAATGTACCACTGGCTTTGAGCTCCTTTATGGCGGTGTTGAGCTGGGGTAATAAATTTTGATGCTTTGCAAGTAAACGTATATGTAGCTCACCTTTTGAATGCAGGGCGCTATATTGGAACGGGATACCAAGTTCTTGACTCCAATAAAGCGCAGGTAAGTCGCCAATAATAATGCGGTCAACGCGACCAATGTGGAGCGCCTGCATCAATTCACGTTCGGAGTTAAAGTCCTGCCGTTCAAACTCGGCATCGTCATGATAATAATAGCCTCGCACTGTGCCGACCACTTGCCCCGCGAGCAAAGGCTGATGGTTGCGATTAAAATCAGGGCGCGTGACAACATATTCGTTGATGGCTAAAAAAGGCTCGGAAAACACAAATAGCTTGTTTTGGCGCTGTGTTTCGCTCAGCCAATCAGGACTTAACACGTCAAAATCAAGTTGGCCGGATTCGAGGTAGTAAACGGTGCGTTTGGCGGGCAGCACTAGGTTTTCGCCTTTAAGTGCAGCAGCAGCTAAGATGGCGCTGATACTGTCTGGGAAAATCCCTGGGTGGACTGGGTCGTGAGTATAATACGGAAAATAGTTACCCGAACCGCTCAGACTGTATTTTAGTACCGGAGCCGCATTATCAAGATTATTTGCCTGAGTCAGTTGCCATCCACACAGCAACATCAGTAGCGTAAGCCAGGTTAAATATCGCTTCATGATTTCATCATAACGCAGTTTTTTTCTGCATTGCAAAATCCGTTTGCCTAGACACGAAAAATTTTCCCTAGGCGTGAATTTTTTGGTTTGCTCAACACCCTTAGTTACCGTATGCTTTTTACATAGGTTAAGTATTTTTATACCTAAGTAGGAACGGGATGTTAATGAGTGGGATAGTAGCTAAAGTAAAAAACACTGCGGTGCAGTACATCGCGCGGCAAGCGATCCTTGACGCTGATCAGTCCGTTTTTGCCTACGAACTGTTGTATCGAGACTCGCACAATAACGCTTTTCCGGTTGGAGTCAGTGATGGACAGGCAACAGGTCGATTATTTTTTAATTCATTGATGTTTATCGGTGTCGACCGCTTAGCTGCGGGTCATCGCGCTTTTATCAACCTCTCCGATGAATCTTTGTTGCAGGAATTACCCAGACTACTTAAACCGACCAATCTCGTCATTGAGATAGTGGAGCGTTCGCAAAACATTCCATCACTCGTGGAAACCGTGACTAAGTTACGCGAAAAAGGCTATAAGTTTGCGTTAGACGATTATGATGGTGATGAGAAATGGGCGCCGTTGTTACCCTTAATGGATTATATCAAGCTGGAAGTGCTGGAGCCTTTGATAAAAACTACTATGGCGCTGAAGAAACTCAAACGCAATTTTCCAGATGTGAAAATTATTGTTGAGCGTATTGAAGATCAGCGAACCTATCAATATCTTAAAGCCGCTGGTTGTGACTTGTTTCAAGGATATTATTTTGCACGTCCAGAAATGCTGAATCATGGCAATATCGAGCCATCAAAACTGATTGTGTTTGAACTGCTGCGCTGTACTGCAAAGCCCAACCTATGCTTTAAAGAAATCCAAGACCGCGTGGCAAAAGACCTCAGCTTGACTGCTCGGGTGCTGAAAATGGCGAACGCCAAAGCAGGTGAAGAGCGCGTCGAGATGAAGTCTATCTCGCAAGCTGTGGTGTATCTTGGTGAAGATGCCATTCGCCAGTTTGTGCGGGTGTTGGCGCTCAGTGAATTGGGTGTAGACAGACCAGCAGAATTGACGCGCATGGGCCTTACCCGTGCGCGCTTCTTGCAGCTATTTTTAGAGCCAGGTGGCAATGATATGGCTGAGCAAGGTTATTTGATGGGCTTAATGTCTATCCTAGATGCTATTTTAGAAGTGGAGCTAGCCGCAATTGTACAGGAGTTCTCGCTTGATTCTTCGTTATCGAGTGCGCTACTAAACTACCAAGGCATGCTTGGTGGTAGCTTACAATTGGCACAGGCGGTAGAGCGTAATGATTGGCAAGAAGCAGAGAATATTCTCCTTGCCATTCGGCCAGCGACACCGGTTAGTGCTTTGTTCCATATGGCATTGGTGTCGCGTGATTATGCCGACGATATTTTTGCGGTGGTAACGGAGATTCGTTAATTCGTCATCGCTCAGCCCGATGCCGCAGAACACAACGCAATATAAAGCCTGTTACTAACAGGCTGATGTTAGCTGTAACTAAAACTTAGATTGACGCTCAACCAATAATCCTGCTCGCGGGCTAAATCGGCGGCAAATAAGCTGTGTTCAGCGAGCCACTCGGGCGATTGAAAACTCACATGTAAACTGTGCTCAGCGGCGGTAAGCGTGCAGCTCGGCTGAAGCTCGGCCTGACGTTTTTGATTAAGTAGCACCGCGAAGCGAAACAGCATCAGCAAGCGATAAAAATGTATTGCAGTGATACCAAGGAAAAATGGAATTTCACTGACTTTGATTTTCTTGCGATAAAAGCGAATTAGGCCACTTAAGATTTGCTGCTGTTCTTGCGTAAAGCCGGGTAGTTGGGTGTTACTCACTATATAGGCGCTGTGTTTGTGGAGCGCCGATGAATTAATAGATAACCCTACCTCGTGCAGTTGAGCAGCCCACTTTAACAGTTTAAGGTCACTGCGCTGTAACGCCCATGTGCTACTTACCTGATTAAACAGCGTTTCCAAACTCATACAGACCTGCTCCGCATGGGCCTTATCGACGGCATAACGCTCACTTAGGGTATTGATAGTGTTGGCGCGAATATCCACCGCATGGAAAGATTGCTGCATATCATGGAGCAAGCCTTCGCGCAGGGCAAAATCACAATAGTGCATTTCGCTCATTCGCAGTTGGCGAAAGACCGCGATAAGCACAGCTAACCCGCCTGGCAAAGTCGCAACGCGCTCTGCAACTAAGCCTTTTAATTCAACGCCAGAGAGCAACTTGGCTTCAACCAACTGGGCTTTGATGGCGAGGAGTCGTTCAAGCGTAATAGTGGGATCTTGCCAAAGCGCCTGACATACTAAACTAATGGCTTTGACTGTGCCCGATGTGCCGTAACAAACTTGCCAGCCATGCTGACAGTATTTGGCAGCAATGGATTCAAGCTCTTGCTCTGCGGCAATCTCTGCCTTACTAAAACGTTTGTCGCTGATGCGGCCGTCTTGAAAGTAGCGTTGGCTTAAGGTTACACAGCCAATGTTGCGACTCGACAGCAGCGCGTGCTGCTGGTGTTTACCAATGATAAGCTCAGTGCTGCCACCGCCGACATCCACCACCAGCCGGTGGTGGGTATCATGAAGATTGCGTGCTACGCCTTGGTAAATTAGTCGCGCTTCTTCTTGCCCAGAGATCACTTCAATTCGATACGGAAAGACTTTTGCAGCCAAGTTAAGAAACTGCTGAATATTGCGAGTTTTACGTAAAGTATAAGTCGCCACCACTTTAACGTTTTCTGCTGGGAAGCCCTGCAAAGTAGCGGCAAACTGATTGAGAATAGCCACCGCCCGCTCAATGGCTTCGAGCGACAAGTTATCATTTTCATCCAAACCGGCAGCAAGAAACACCCTTTGCTTTTCGCGGTGTAATAACTGCAGTTGGCCGTCAACCTCACGTGCAACCACTAAATGGAAACTATTTGAGCCTAAGTCAACGGCGGCAATGGCTGGATAATCAGACATGGTGATCGGTGTTCTCCCATTTTTTCAGAAGGTCATAAATGGCTATTTGTGAGCGAATTTTCTTGCGATTACCGCGGCGCACATAACTATTACGCTGCTCTGCGTCAATCACTCGAGCTTTCATTCTATCCTTAAAATGCATTTCTAGGATATCAATAATCACTTGCTTAAGCTTAGGGTCAAAAATCGGTGTACCCACTTCAATACGGTGATCTAAGTTGCGGGTCATCCAATCGGCGGAAGAGATATAAACCTGCGGATCGCCCTGATTATGGAACACCATCACGCGGGGGTGTTCTAAAAAGCGGTCAACAATACTAATGACACGAATGTTGTCACTAAACTTGGCAATGCCCGGCAATAATGAACACATGCCACGCACAATAATGCGTATTTTTACCCCAGCACGGCCTGCTTCATAAAGTTGGTCGACTAACTCTTTATCCACCAAGTTATTAATCTTTAGTGTGATTTTCGCCGTTTTGCCTTCATTTGCGGCTTTGATCTCATGCTTTATCAAGCGACCAATTTTTTCTCTAGCATTGATTGGTGATACCATCAAATGCTCAAAGTGATATTGGCGGTAGCTGCTTTCAATATAGCGAAACACCGTATCGCATTCTTCGCTTAATTCTGGATGCTTAGTAAATAAGCTGAAATCAGTATATATTTTGGCAGTTTTCTCGTTGAAGTTGCCAGTGCCAATGTGTGCATATTTGACGATGTGGCCCTGCTCTTTGCGGTGCACGACGCAAAGTTTAGAGTGAACTTTTAAGGCAGGGATCCCCATCAGCACTTTGATCCCAGCTTCACTCAGCATCTTGGCCCACTCGATGTTGTTTTGTTCATCAAAACGGGCTTTCAATTCCACCATCACAGTAACTTTTTTACCATTTTTGGCCGCATTCAACAGGGATGAAATCAAACGCGATTTACTCGCTACGCGATAAATATTGATTTTCAGCTGCGTGACATCGGGGTCGAACGCCGCTTGACGAACAAACTCCAACATATGGTTAAAAGTGTGGTATGGGTAATAAAGCAGAATATCCTGCTCCGAAATGGCTTTAAACACGCTCGGATGTTTACCAAACGCAGTGCTCTGTAATGCGGGTAGTGGCTGGTTTTCAAGGTAGCCGCGGCCGACATTGGGAAAGCTGATAAAATCACGGAAATTGCGATAACGCCCGCCTGGGATGAGGGCATCGTGAGTGGTAATGCCAAGGCGTTTTTTCATCACCCTTTGCATTTCTTCAGGCATATTCTGTTCAAACACCAGCCGCACAGGCTCTGCGTAAACCCGCTGTTTGAGGCCTTTTGACATTCTATCTAATAGACCTTCCTCAATTTCATCGTCGAGATTGTATTCTGCGTCCCGCGTCAGTTTAATCGAATAGCCTTGAATGCTGCTAAATTCGAAGAAGCTATTGAATACGTCCGCCAAAAAATAGCGAATCACATCGTCAAGCATCACTATGGTTTTATGACGGCGGGTTTTCTCTGGCGGTAACACGATAAAGCGATTAAGGCGATCGGTGGGGATCTCTAAAAACGCATAGTGATTCTTCTGGCTTATCATCTCCACGAACAAATAGGTCATGGTGTCGTTGATGTGATCAGAATAATCGATATTTTCTGTCAACAAAATGGGTGCCATGTGTTGTAACACATGATCATGGAAAAAGCGCTTGAGCCAATTTAGGTGATACTCCGATAGTTCATCGGGTAATACCACGTGAATATTGTGCTCGTGCATATCGAGTAAGATCTGTTGATAGATCTGATTAAACTTTTTGCCAAGCTCAAGGACTTTCTCTTGTACTGCTGCCATCAGTACTTCGTCCTCGTCGAAATTGGTTTCAGGCAAATTATTTAATAAAATTCGTCGCCGGATATCCGCAACACGAACGCGGAAAAACTCATCGAGATTATTGGAAAATATGCCGAGAAAACGGATCCGTTCGATAATCGGATTCACTGGATCTTTAGCTTCTTGTAATACCCGTTCGTTAAAGGATAACCAACTTAATTCCTTGGCAAAATAATTGTGGGCAAGGGGGGCAGGGGTTGAGACATTCATATTACTGTCCATGATACTACACGCAATGTCATCTTAGGTGTCAATCGTGACACTTTTGTGACAAACGCGGGTACTAACCGCGTTTGTGCTCGTTTTTACCCTAAACTTGTTCTTCCACATCCACAATCAGGTCACTGGTAATGTTTTCAAGCGCGTCGATAACTGCATCTTTATTCATACCTGGGGGTAAAGTGACGGTTGCCATGGCGCTGAAGATGGGCACGCCCCAATTAGGTGCGCTGCGTTGTTTGGAACTCAGTTGTGTAATATTGGCGCCTTTATGGCGGATCACAGAAGCAAGCTCCTGCACTATTCCTGGTCTGTCGTTACCTGTGATCACCAGATTTAAACGCTCTAGCTCTTGGCCTAACTGAACGTCTTGCTCTCCAGCTTCTACCCTGATCTCAAGGTCACTTAACTGCCCTAATGCGGTTTGTAGTCCTTGTAGATGCTCTTCGGCGACCTCCACCTGCACAATCCCAGCAAAGTGACCTGCCAAATGGCTAAGGTTACTTGTAAGCCAGTTACCGTGCTGATGCAAAATGACCGTGGAAATTTCTTCCACCAGCCCAGGGCGGTCCTTCCCTATGATGGTTAAAACTAACTGCTTCATGATGCGTGTCTCTATTTAATTATTATTCGTGGCCTTGATGAGTATGGAGGCCAGCAGATTGCGTACTTAGCGCCTTTTCAGTATTAGCATGAGACGGCACTTTGTCCAATTTATTTAAGGGCTTAATGTAGAAAAAGTGCAAATAAAATGCGACAAAATTGAATATTTATTTAGTGAAGAAAAAGGGACGAAGAAAGCGTATAAAACCTCGCTTGTAACATAACTGTCATCTTGGTGAAATATAATGGCCGCAGTTTTCATAGAATAGGGTGTTTTGATGACTTCCAATCCGCTTAAACCGTCTTTTACAACGGATAGAAGCCGTCTAATCAAAGACCGCTTTGCCCAGTACGGCATTTCTGCTGGTGGGTTGCTTGTGTTGGTGGCCTTGTTGTTGATCTTTTTCTACTTACTCTATGTGGTTGAGCCGATTTTCGAATCAGCGAAAGTGGAAAAGCGCAGTGAGATCAGTTTGACGGATGCGACTCAGTACGTTGGTATTGGTATTGAAGAGCAGACCGAAGTTGCTTATTTGCTATCTAACCAAGGTAGGGTTGACTTTTATGCGGTCGCCGGCAAAGAGCAAGGCAAACTATTGCAGTCGGTGGAAGCTAAGTTTGATGGCAAAATCACGAGCTTCGCAAAATCAGCACCGCATCAAGGATTGTTTGCTTATGGTCTAGATAATGGTCAGGTGCAAATTGTTAAACCGGCTTTTTTGGTGACTTTCCCAAATAACAAACGTGTGTTGACGCCGACCTTACGTTATCCATTGGCGGAACAAGCGCTGGTGGTTGATGATAGCGCTAATGCCATCAATAAGTTGGCGTTCACGCTAACTGAAGAGCGTGCCGCAGTGGTTGCGCAAACTGCCGATAAGCGCGTGGTCTTAGCTGCGTTCACGCAAGAAGAGAACATGTTCAGCGGTGAAGTTGAATGGTTGGCGGAGCGCACTGAGCTTAGTATTGATGGTCGAGTTGATGAGCTTGTCATTAGTCCAGATGGTAGTCGTACTTTTGTGCGCTCAGCTAACCAGATTTATATTTTCAATAGCCGTGATGTCAGTGACGTTGAATTACTACAAGTGCTCGCTGCTAACGAAGAAAATGCTAATTTGGTGTCGATGTCGTTATTAGCGGGTGCAAACTCTTTGATGATAGCCAATGATAATGGCGAAGTGTCACAGTGGTTTGAAGTAAATGGTGATGAAGGACGTCAGTTTACTAAAGCACGTGCATTTGAAAGCAGTAAAAAAGCTAAGATTGCCATTAACAGTGAGTTCTATCGCCGTACTTTCTTTACTACGACCAACAAAGGTGAACTGGGCGTGTATTACACCACCAGTCAAGCACACTTGTGGCAAGGTAAAGTCAGTGAAGGTGCGATTACTCAGTTTGCGGTTGCTCCGCGCGCGAATGCAGCGGTATTAATTGCCGACGACAGCTTAAAAGTATTCACTATCCATAATGAGCACCCAGAAGTGACTTGGTCTGCGCTATGGCAAGAAGTCTGGTATGAGGGTTACCCAGAGCCTGATTACATTTGGCAGTCGACCTCAGCCAGCGATGATTTCGAATCTAAATTCTCATTAGTGCCAATTTCATTCGGCACCATTAAAGCGGCGATGTACGCGATGCTGTTTGCTGTGCCGATAGCGCTATCAGCGGCCATTTACACGGCCTATTTTATGTCCAGTGAATTACGTCGCGTAGTTAAACCTACCGTTGAAATCATGGAAGCTTTGCCGACAGTTATTTTAGGTTTCTTAGCGGGTTTGTGGTTAGCACCATTAATTGAAGAAAATCTACCGGCGATAGTGGCGATTCTACTCTTGCTGCCTTTGGGGATCTTGGCAACTGCATTTGCTTGGACCAAATTGCCTGAAAACTTGCGCCATGTTGTACCAGAAGGCTGGCACTCGATTGTACTTATTCCTGTGGTGTTGTTTATCGGTTGGATGTCATTTGCAATGAGCGAGACACTCGAGTTTTGGTTGTTTGGTGGTAATGTGCGCTTGTATTTAACCAACGAACTAGGTCTTACTTTTGACCAACGTAACTCCTTGGTAGTGGGTATTGCAATGGGCTTTGCGGTTATCCCGACGATTTTCTCAATTGCTGAGGACGCGGTCTTCAGCGTGCCTAAGCACCTCTCTAATGGCTCATTGGCATTAGGAGCAACACAGTGGCAAACCCTAGTCCGAGTAGTGTTACTAACAGCTAGCCCAGGTATTTTCTCAGCAGTGATGATGGGCCTTGGGCGCGCTGTGGGTGAGACCATGATAGTGCTTATGGCAACGGGTAACACGCCGATTATGGATTGGAGTATTTTCCAAGGTATGCGTACGTTGGCCGCTAACATTGCGGTTGAAATGCCGGAATCAGAGGTGGGCAGTTCGCACTACCGTATCCTCTTTCTTGCGGCCTTCGTACTATTCGTCTTCACGTTTATCTTCAACACAGTCGCTGAGTTTGTGCGTCAGCAACTGCGTGAAAAATACAGCTCAATGTAATGGAGTGACATGACATGGTAAAGCAGTGGTTTAAGTCAGGCTCTCCTTGGATTTGGATGACAGGTGGCGCGGTCAGCATCAGCTTAATTTCGGTCCTTGGGCTACTTATTATGATTGCCTGGCGTGGTTTATCGTTTTTCTGGCCATCACAAGTGGTTGAAATTCAGATCAACGACAATAACGGCAGCAAGCACACAGTGATCGGTGAAGTGTATGACCGAGAGCTGGTGCCGACCAGCCGTTTGCAAGCAGCGGGCATTGAACTGGGTGATTATCAGGCAGAGCACGTTGAGCGTTTATTGGTAAAAACTGGTAACCGCGAATACGTGGAACTGGATTTCCGTTGGGTATTAACCACCGATATCGCTTCGTTTAACGTGCCAAAAGCCTTGGCTGTGTTTGAACGTAGCAAAAACGGTAACTTTTATGGTTACGTTGAGCGTGTTATTGCCGATGGCAAAGTTGTCACCGACCAGCCGATTGAGACGTTACACGAATTGGTCGCGCGTGCGGTAGATTTAAACGACAAAGCGCTTGATTTGCAAAACGGTGATATTGGTCATATTAACTATGAACTTGAGCGTTTGCGCTTAAAAGAGCGTGGCTATTTGTTAGATGAAGCGCTCACTGATGAGCGCGTCGCAGAACTGGCGGCAGCACGTGCATCACTACGCGAGCAGTATAAAGCGCTAGAGCAGCAGTTATTTGAACTGCGTAAAGCGGCTAAGCGCGATGAAGTAGTAGTGCGTGATATGCGTGGTGAAGAAGTCACTTTACCGTTATACCAAGTACTTGACGTGTGGTTCCCAAATGACATGAGCTTTATGCAAAAGCTAGGTCATTATGTGGTCCAGTTAGGCAAGTTTGTCAGCGACGACCCGCGTGAAGCCAATACTGAAGGTGGGGTATTCCCAGCGATTTTTGGTACAGTGTTTATGGTGCTGTTAATGGCGGTGATTGTGACGCCTTTTGGTGTCGTAGCCGCGATTTACTTGCACGAGTATGCAGCGAAAAACGCCATCACGAAAATGATCCGCATCGCGGTCATTAACCTTGCGGGTGTACCGTCTATCGTTTACGGGGTGTTCGGTTTAGGTTTCTTCGTCTATATGTTAGGTGGTTCAATTGATGAATTGTTCTATCCAGAAGCGGCACCAAGTCCAGTCTTTGGTACACCTGGGGTGATTTGGTCGGCACTTACTTTAGCTATCCTAACTCTGCCTGTGGTCATTGTATCAACAGAAGAAGGTTTATCGCGTATTCCAAGTGCGGTGCGTCATGGCTCATTGGCGCTGGGTGCGACTAAGGCAGAAACCTTATGGCGTATCGTCGTACCGATGGCAAGCCCTGCGATTATGACAGGTTTAATTTTAGCCGTTGCCCGTGCCGCGGGTGAGGTTGCTCCTTTGATGCTGGTGGGCGTGGTCAAAATGGCGCCTACGCTACCTATTGATGGTAACTTCCCATTTGTGCATTTAGACCGTAAATTTATGCACTTAGGTTTCCACATTTACGATGTGGGATTCCAAAGTCCAAACGTTGAAGCGGCGCGTCCGCTGGTTTATGCCACTGCATTCCTATTAGTAGCAGTGATTGTGGCACTCAATATTACAGCTATCGGGATCCGCAATCACTTGCGTGAAAAATTCCGTGCTCTAGAACACTAAGCGTAAAGTATTTAAGTAGGTATTCAGAATGATTACAGTAGCGCCTCATGTGAATCAAGCCAACGGTCAGACAAAGCTTGATTTAGAGAATTTAAGTCCTGAGCTGACTGCATTAGAGATCAAAAACTTAGATCTTTACTATGGTGATAAACAGGCACTGAAAAGCATCAATATGAAGATCCCGAAAGGCCAAGTGACGGCATTTATCGGGCCATCTGGTTGCGGTAAATCGACTTTGTTGCGTTGTATCAACCGTATGAATGATTTGGTTGATAGTTGCCGTGTCGAAGGTGAAATCAACCTGCATGGCGAAAACATTTACGACAAGCGCGTTGATGTTGCGGCCTTGCGTCGTAGCGTTGGGATGGTATTCCAACGTCCTAACCCATTCCCTAAGTCTATTTATGAGAATGTGGTGTATGGCCTGCGTTTACAAGGGATCAAAGACAAACGTAAGCTTGATGAAGTGGTGGAAAAGTCACTGCGCGGTGCTGCGCTGTGGGACGAAGTTAAAGACCGTCTACATGACAGTGCGTTTGGTTTATCGGGTGGTCAACAACAACGTTTAGTGATTGCCCGTTCTATAGCGATTGAGCCTGAAGTGCTATTATTAGATGAGCCAACTTCAGCACTTGATCCTATTTCGACTTTGGTTATCGAAGAGCTGATCAACGATTTAAAAAATAAATACACAGTCGTGATAGTGACACACAACATGCAACAGGCTGCGCGTGTGTCAGATCAAACTGCGTTTATGTATATGGGTGAACTGATTGAATATTCAGACACCAATACGCTATTTACGACACCAGTGAAAAAGAAAACTGAAGACTATATCACTGGTCGTTACGGTTAAACCATTCAGCCTGAAAAGTACAATCAGTAAGGGGTTGGAAAATGGAACACAATATCAATAAACACATTTCTGGGCGCTTTAACGAAGAGCTGGAAAATGTTCGTAACCATGTACTCAGTATGGGTGGCTTGGTTGAGCAGCAACTGAACTTAGCATTGGATGCTATCGTTGGTAATGACGCAGAAAAAGCGCGTCGGGTTGCTGAAAACGATTATCGCGTCAACGCCATGGAAGTGAGCATTGACGAAGAATGTACGCGCATTATTGCCAAGCGTCAGCCAGCGGCCAGTGACTTGCGTCTGGTGGTGGCGATTGCAAAAACCATCGCAGACCTCGAGCGTATTGGCGATGAGTCGGAGCGCATTGCCAAAGTGGCACTCGATTCATTCACCAAAGATCAGCAAGATTTGTTGGTGAATGTTGAGAATATGGGGCGTCAGGTATCGAAAATGCTGCATGACGTACTGGATTCATTCGCTCGGATGGATGCCCGCCGTGCGTTCGAAGTGCATAAAGAAGACGTTAAAATTGACCGCGAATACGAGGCATTAACCCGTCAAATAATGACTTATATGATGGAAGACCCGCGTTCAATCCCAAAAATCATGGATTTGATCTGGTCAGTACGCTCTTTGGAACGTATTGGTGATCGCTGCCAAAACATTGCTGAATATGTCATTTATTTTGTTAATGGCAAAGATATTCGTCATACATCTCAAGAAGATATCGAAAAGTTTTTGTGATGTTATGAAGGCCTGCGCGAAATCAAAACAGCTTATTTCGCGCAGTGTAGGCTAAAGCGCCTAAGAAAAAGCGTTCAAATTCCGGTTGAATGCTGTAAAATTCATGCTGCAAGCATATAAATATGATTTAAGGGTCAGTTATGCCGACAAATGCGTTTTTAGGAGTATTTGCTAAGTCTCCTATTAAACCAATCGAAGAGCATATCAAAATTGTGCACCAGGCGTCAGAAACCTTAGTGCCATTTTTTGAACATGTCTTCAAAGGTGAATGGAAAGAAGCTTCTGAATTACATCAGACGATTCGAAACCTAGAACGCGAAGCCGATGAGCTCAAACGCGTCGTCCGCCTACAACTTCCACGTGGCTTATTCATGCCAGTTGAGCGTACGGATCTGCTCGACCTTATTACCCATCAGGATAAAATTGCCAACAAAGCGAAAGACATCGCAGGCCGTGTTATTGGTCGCGAAATGGTGATCCCAGAGTCTATCCAAGGTGATTTTCTCGACTACGTAAAACGTTGTGTTGATGCAACTAAAATGGCATCAGAAGCTATCAACGAACTCGACGAGCTACTTGAAACGGGCTTCCGTGGCCGTGAAGTAACCTTCGTAGAGAAAATGTTGGTGGAACTAGATGCAATCGAGCAAGACACAGACGATATGCAAATCGTAATCCGCCGTGAACTTCAAACCATTGAAGCTCAATTGAACCCCATCGATGCGATGTTCTTGTACAAGATCATCGAATGGGTTGGTACGCTGGCCGATCAGGCTGAGCGTGTGGGATCAAGATTAGAGATGATGTTAGCTCGCTAACATCAGGCAGTTCTTTTAAAAAAGGTTAAGGTTATACAATGGATATCATTGCATCCTATGGCTCTGTGCTGGTCATCATCGCCGCAGTGGTTGGTTTCTTTATGGCGTACGGCATTGGCGCGAACGACGTGGCTAATGCGATGGGAACCTCGGTAGGTTCTAAAGCGCTGACAATTAAACAAGCGATTATTATCGCGATGATCTTTGAATTTGCGGGTGCTTACCTTGCCGGTGGGCAAGTAACATCGACAATTCGCAGCGGTATCATCAGTTCGACACCGTTTATCGATGTGCCAGAATTGATGGTCTTGGGGATGATCTCCGCACTATTTGCCGCTGGAGTCTGGTTGCTATTGGCCTCTTATTTAGGTTGGCCAGTCTCAACGACTCACTCTATCATCGGTGCGATTATTGGTTTCGCGTTGGTGGCAGTTGGCAGCGACGCGGTACAATGGGACAAAGTAACCGGTATCGTCGGTAGCTGGATCATTACCCCAGCTATCTCCGGATTTATTGCTTATCTCATCTTTATGAGTGCGCAAAAGCTGATTTTTGATACTGATGCACCACTGCAAAACGCCAAACGCTTCGTTCCTATTTACATGGGCTTAGCTGGCTTTGTAATGGCGTTAGTGACCATCAAGAAAGGCTTAAAACACGTAGGCTTACAAATGGGCACTACGGAGGGCTTTTTACTGGCGGTAGCTATTGCTGTAGTTGTAGCATTGGTTGGTAAATTCGCTATTAGCCGTTTGAAGATCGATCCGTCTTCTACCAAGAAAGCACAGTTCCAAAACGTGGAAAAAGTATTCGCGGTATTAATGGTTTTAACTGCCTGTTGTATGGCCTTTGCCCATGGTTCAAACGACGTTGCTAACGCCATTGGTCCATTGGCTGCGGTAGTGAGTATTGTTGAGCACAATGGTGAAATTGCTAAGAAAGCTGAGCTGGCTTGGTGGATCTTACCTTTAGGCGGCGTAGGTATCGTAGTTGGTCTTGCAGTACTTGGTAAGCGTGTGATCAAGACAATTGGTGAAGGTATCACTCACTTAACACCAAGCCGAGGTTTTGCTGCTGAATTAGCTGCGGCGTCAACGGTTGTTATTGCATCAGGTACTGGCTTACCTATCTCTACTACACAAACCTTAGTGGGTGCGGTATTAGGGGTTGGTATGGCACGTGGTATCGCGGCGCTGAATATGGCGGTGATCCGAAATATTGTGGTTTCTTGGGTAATTACCTTGCCAGTTGGTGCTGCACTATCTATTGTTATATTCTACGTACTACGCACTGTATTTGGCGTATAAAGGTTTTGGCGGTTAAAGCTTGACTACCTTACCCACGCACTGGCAAGCTGTTGCTAGGTGTTGGGGTTAAACAGACTTTTAGCTTGAAAAGATCTCAGCACCTTTGGTGCTGGGGTCTTTTTATTTGAGGTGCGAAAAATTTGTGAATAACCTTCCAAGTATCAAACAATTACAATATCTACTCGCGGTGCATCAGCACCAGCATTTTGGTAAAGCAGCAACTGCCTGTTTTATCGGCCAGTCGACGCTCAGTAGCGCCATTCAAAATCTTGAAGAGATCTTAGGTTGTCAGCTGATTGAGCGCGAGAACCGTAGCTTAATGTTTACCGATGTGGGCGAAGAAGTAGTGGTACGGGCGCGTAAAATTATTGATGATACCATGAGCATCAAAGAGCTCACTCGCAGTTACAAGCACCCACTGAGCGGGAAGCTCACCTTAGGGGTGATCCCGACCATCGCCAGTTTTATTGCGGCACCCCTCTATCAATATTGCAAAGAAGTGTTTCCTGATCTGAAATTCATTCTGGTTGAAGACACCAGTGATAACCTGCTAGATAAACTAGAACATGGTCATGTCGATATGGCTATGTTGGCTTTACCTTACCATACTGAACGTTTTCATACCCAAATCCTTGCTCATGATCGCTTCTCGCTAGTGCACCATAAAGACTACGATGCAGCCAAAGCTGTGGTCGATTTTAATGAGCTACCAGAACACAGTGTGTTTTTGCTAGAGCGTGAGCATTGCATGACAGGGCATGCGTTAAGTGCTTGTCATTTAAATCGTAGTGAGTGTATTAACCCGTTTGAAGCGGCCAATCTTCATACTCTGCTGAGCATGGTGGAATATCAAAATGGCGTGACATTTTTGCCACAAATGGCGATTAATGCGGGGATTTTGGCTGGTAAAAACATGGTGGTAAGACCCTCGCAAGGGGATGCCTATCGTGACATTGGTTTGATCTGGCGTAAAACCACAGGACGGATCCGTGATTTCCGTTTGTTCAGTGATAAGGTCTGTGACTTTGTTCAGGCTCGCTGCGCCGCGTAAGCTATAATGCGGTCGGTACGCAGTGCTGGCCGCTCATATTCAAGCGCAATGTAAAAAGTTGCGATATTTTTTATTTTCCCACCAAACTATTTTTAGCAAAGTCACGACTAACTAAGAAAAATGAAGGGCAATCGTGATTTTTTCATCTGAAGCGGCACTCATCCGCAAGGCACAACAAGGCGATAAACAAGCTTGGCTGGCATTGGTGAAGCGCCATGAAAGCATAGTGTTTAATCATTGCCTGCGTTTGGTTGGCAATCGCGACGACGCGTGCGACTTAATGCAGGAAGTGTTCGTCAGCGTATTTAAAGCGCTGCCACAGTTTGCTGGTGATTGCCAATTTAAAACTTGGCTATTTCGCCTCACACATGCCCGGTGCGTTGACCACTTTCGTAAACGTAAACCAACTACTGGACTTGAAGAAGCGCCGGAAGCTCATGTGCAAGGTGAAGAAGAGGCATTGTTAACGCAGTTAGACAATCAACAAGTGCACCAAGCTCTACAGGCGCTCACCCATGAACAGCGTCAGGTAATAGAACTGAAGTTTTTTCAACATTTTACTTTTGAGGAAATTGCCCAAATGTGCGACCTCTCAGTGAACACGGTGAAAACCCGTTTATATAGTGCATTGAAAAAAATGAAAGGGCAGTTGGAGGTGATCCATGGTTGATTTAGAGCGCTTATTTATGAAATGGCTGGAGCAGCAGCCGCTTAGCCAAACTGAGCTGGCTGCACTTCAAGCGAACCCTGACTATGCACAAATGATGGAAGAAGCGCAAAACTGGCAGGCCATGAGCGCAGAGTTTAAACCAGAGCCTGTGCCAGAGTGGGACCGTGAGGCAACGTTTATTCCGCCAGTGTCAGCGCGCAACACACAAACTTGGTTACCTCTGGCAATAGCGGCAAGTGTTGCTGCTGTGGCGCTCACTTCGAGTGTTATGGTGTGGCAGCAAAATCAGAGTTTGATGACGCAATTGACCGCACAACAAACGCTTCTGCAAGCACAGCAGACTCGTTTGGATACTTTAATGAATGCTCGTCAGACACAACAAAGCACGCAGAATCAGCAACTGCTGGAAGCCGTGCAGCATGTGTTATCGACCAGCAGGCAAGAGCGCAAAGAAGATATGTCGAGCTTGTTGGCTTATTTACAAACCCAGCGCGCGCAAGATCAAGCGCTATTAAAACTACAATTGAACGATTTGGCCGAGCAGGTTGAGCAGCAGCCGATGACAAGCTTAGCCAACAATATGACCAAGCTAGAGGAGCAGTAACATGACCTTCCAACGTACCGCAGCCATTTTGGCTATCTCGTTAGCTTTGCCATTATTGGCACAGGCGAAAGCGAAGAGTGACAACATTGATATGGAGCAAATGAGCCGTGATGTGGGCATTTTTGAAAATGTGTTAGAGAGTTCACTGCGCCATGATACCGGTAAATCTGTCAAGCAGATTAATGGCTATTACCTGCAAAACCAAGGCGTGGTATTTGAGCTCAGTGTGCGCTCTTCGAGCAAAACTTGGTTTAGTGCCTTTAAGCATAGCAATGATGTAACCAATTTTATTCAAGTCGACCCAGAAAATTTTGAAGTGATCTCTGAGCAGTTTAGCGAATTTGGTGAAGGCTTTGCTGAGGCGTCTCGTGAAGCATACCGTGCCGCTTTAGATGCGGTGCGTGAGAAAGCAGAACAAGTCCGTGAAGTTGCAGAGCAAGAGCGTGAAGTGCAGCGTGATATTCGTGATTTAGAACGAGAGAAACGCGACTTGAGCTTCAACCAAAGGCTGCAAGAAAAGGACCAACAGGCGGAATTGCAAAATCGCATTAAGGAGTTAGAAGCGAAAATTACTCAATTACAAAGCCAGCAAAAAGCCCTGAATGGTGAGCAGCAATCAATACGTAAGCGCTTAGAAGAGCAAAAGGCGATGCAAGAGAAACAGCAGCAAGCGGCACAGCAAGCCATTCAGTCGACTCTAGACAAGGTTCTGAGTCAGTCATTATGTGATTATGGTGCAGGACTTAAGAGCTTACCTAAAGATCAATATATTAGCTTTGTGATCCGCGGTGTAATAGATGATAAGCGTGTGGTCCAAGTGTATAGCAAAGAAGATGTACAAGATTGCGTGAGCGGTAAGCTCAAAGCAGAGCAGTTGCTGGCTAAAGCACAAAACTATCAGTTTTAAAAAGACTGAGTTTTAAAGAGAGTCAACTCTAAAGATGCTTGGTACTAAAACACTGTAGTGATAAAACCAACGGGGCGTTTTGACGCCCCGTTACTCTTTTTTGCCGACAACACGCAGCTATGACTGCTTAAATTGGGGTGACTCGGACAGGTCGGGCAAAAACAATAAGTAGACCCAAACCACCAAGTTGAAGTAAGGGACAAAGCCTAAAAAAGTAAACAGCTTGACAGGATATCCCTTCACATGGGCATTTTTATAGCATTGAAGGGCGATAAACAAATTCGCAATTAATAAAAATGACAGCAGAGCAAACATAGTAAACCTCCTATAAGTCCATTAAAAGCTCACTAATACAAGCACTTGGATAAAGTTTCATAAACTTCGATTGCTTATCGCTGTTGGCGTCACTCGGTAAAATAGTGTTATGTATTACAAAGTGTTAGCAACTCGGTTTATTTAAGTGATTGATCTTAGTTAGCTCGATGTCGCTATTTTTTTTGGAATTTCCCATTCCTAGGCGACATCGTGTTGTAGGCTTAAGTATAGCCACTATTTAGTTAAGTGAAAGCAATAAATAGTTTAAAAGTGTTAGCAGATTGTTTTGTCGACCAAAATAGTTTTTAGTGCATCCGCCAAGGCGCTAATCGGTAAAGGTCTGGAAATATAAAAACCTTGTCCGTAGTCCACGCCAATTTCCAATAACGCATTAAAAATATCTTCATTTTCAACGTATTCGGCCACAGAGCGCTTGTCTAAAGATTGGCTAATATCATTGACTGCTTTGACCAGCGCGTGGTCAATTGGGTCATTGAGCATATCACGCACAAAAGAGCCATCAATTTTGACGTGCTGGGCGGGTAATTGTTTTAAATAGCTAAAGGTACTAAAACCAGTGCCAAAATCATCGATGGAAAAATGACAGCCGAGATCATTGAGCTTTTCTATCATAGCTCGGGTGGCGGTGAGATTGTTGATACTGGCAGATTCGGTTATTTCAAAAATGACGCGTGATGGTGACACCTGATATTCGCTTAAACAAGCTTGAATATGCGGTAACAAACGCTCATCGAGGAAAGATTGCGCCGATAAGTTAATGGCCACCTGATTTAAAGCCTGATGCTCAGAAACTGCGCGGATAGCATGACGTACAACACATTGATCCATCAAAAAGGTGTCGTTAAGCATTTCTAAGGCGGGAATAAACTGATTGGGGTAAATCAGCTCACCATTAATTCGTAGCCGTAATAAAGCTTCAAAGTAAGCAACGCAACGGCGTTTAAAATCCCAAATGGGTTGATAATGCAACTCAATTTGGTCGTTTTGCAGTGCCTGACGGACATTGTGGCCCCATTCCAAGCCTGTTTGCATCGCGTTGTTATGGGAATCTTCTTTGCTGTAACAGTGCACCAAATTACGGCCAAGGCTTTTTGCCACATAAAGCGCGATATCAGACTGCTTCAAACATTCACTAGGGTCACAGTTGGCGAGTGTGATCTGCGTTAATCCAATTGAGCAACTGATGGAATAGCTTTGTTCTTCAGAATGAAATTGGTGACTATCGATAGCCATACAAATCCCTTCGGCAACTAAATGGGCATCAAGTAAGGATTTGTTGCGGAGCAACACTGCAAATTCATCACCGCCGATACGGAAGATTAAATGCTCGTCATCAATGCAGTGCTCGAATAACGCAGCGACTTCTTTGAGTACGATATCGCCTTGTTGGTGTCCTTTGGAATCGTTAATGATTTTAAAGTGGTCAAGGTCAATATAAATAAGCGCGTGTTCGGCGTTAGCATCACCGGCTTTGGTGTCGGCACACAAAATCTGCAGTTGCTGGTCAAAGTAATAGCGGTTGTGGAGGCCAGTTAAGGTATCGTGTAGCGCTAAATGGCGCAGTTGTAGTTCAGCTTCTTTGCGCTCATGAATATTGTCTATGGTGGCGGTAACCGTGGCTTTGCTGGTGCTGTTTTTGATCACTTGGAAGCGGCACTCAACCCATACCTCTCGGCCTGATTTGTGTTTTAACTGAATTTCAATTTGGGTTTGCTGTTCTTTACTCGCCAGTACCATAGCGAGTGTTTTGGCTAATGCACGTTGACTGGTGGTAGCGGTAAATTGAGTTAAGCTCATGCCTAAACTGGCTTTAATGCCATGCCCAGAAAGTTGCTCCCAAGCAGGGTTAATAAAGCGAATTTTACCTTCTTCATCAAGCTCCATGACGACTGTATTGAGGTGGAGCAAAATGCGTTGGTGGGCAGAGAAGAGATCCTTGTATCTTTGTTCACTGCGACTGAGTTGCTCAACTTTATCGGCAAATTCGGCGTAGCTCACCATAAAGTCTTCGCGCCGCGCGGCATGGTCACAGACTTTACTTAAAATCGTAATGTCATAAGGCTCACGCACAAAATCGGTGACGCCCAAGAGCAGCAGCTGCTCGGCGTAGTCCGCATCGCGATTATCAATAATGGTCACAATCGCTTGGTTAGGATTGTGTTTAAGGATATTTTCCAGCAACTGTTTGGCCGCTTCAGCTCGCGTGGCGGTTGCATCAAGCAGCACAATGGCATATTTGTTTTGCAAATACAGTGACAAAGCAGCGTTTGGCGAAGTGACATGAGTACAGGCAAAATTGAGTGCTAAATGTTGGCAAATTTCGGCGGCGCGGCTTTCACGCGGCTCCAACAAGAGTAAATTGAGGCGGCTACTTTTTTCCAAATGGGTCGACAACACGTTCGCCAGCACTTGCGGTAACATATCTTGACGTTCAAAGGGCAGTACCGCATCTATGCTATAACTACGGGCTGTGGTTTCGGCGATGCGCTCACAATAAGTTGGTGGTGTAAGCAAGATTGGGGTGTTTTTCGGGGTTTTTAGCAAACCAGAACGTATCATACGGGCAAAACGCCAGCCGTCTATTTTACCGACATTCAGGCCGCTGATAATGACATCCACCGCGCGCACTTTGAGGATCTGTAACGCATCTAAGCTATCACTGCTTTCGATAAACTGAAACACGTCGAGGTTACTGAGCGTCTTTTTGACAATTGCCCGCTCTGCTTCACTGGCATTCAAAATTAATAACGTCAGCTGTTCAGCCATGGTGATACAACTCCACTCCCATGATAACCCGATGCGCCACCTGAACCTCGACCTAATACATTGCTAAGAAAGAAAAAATAATCTGAGGTAAGCCAATTTTAAACAAGCTTATGGTTTACCCTGCAGTGAGAGGGCTAGAGTAATGCGAATTTGTGCAAGAGACAAGCACTTGATTATGGCAAACGGGCACAATAGACTTGCGGCAATTTTGAAAAAAGAGGTCCGTCATGCGCGTTGCAGATTTTAGTTTTGAACTTCCCGATGAACTTATTGCTAGGTTTCCAAAAGCGGAGCGTACGTCTAGCCGTTTATTGGTGCTTGATGGGAATAGCGGTGCACTGGCTCACCGTACCTTTAGCGATATTCTCGAATATATCAATGCTAACGACCTGATCGTGTTTAACAACACCAAAGTGATCCCAGCTCGCATGTATGGTCAAAAAGCATCAGGCGGGAAAATTGAAGTATTAGTCGAGCGTGTACTCGATGAGCACCGCGTGCTGGCACATGTGCGCGCAAGCAAGGCGCCAAAAGTGGATGCCAAACTTATCCTTGAAGGCAAAGTCGAAGCAACTATGTTAGGTCGTCAAGGCGAGTTGTTTGAGCTACGTTTTGATTGCGCCGAATCTGTGTTTGAGGTGTTAGAAGACATCGGCCATATGCCTTTACCGCCTTATATCGACCGCCCGGATAACGAGGCCGATAAAGAGCGCTATCAAACTGTGTACAGTGCCAAACCGGGTGCAGTGGCTGCGCCAACGGCAGGGTTGCATTTTGATCAAAAGCTCCTCGAGCAAATCAAAGCCAAAGGCGCAAATACGGCCTTTGTTACGCTACACGTCGGCGCGGGAACTTTCCAACCGGTACGGGTTGATTCTGTAGAAGAGCATGTGATGCACTCAGAGTACATTGAGGTGCCTGAAGAAGTAGTGGCCGCAATTGCTGCAACCAAAGCTAAAGGCGGGCGTATTATTGCGGTAGGCACCACTTCGGTACGCTCTTTGGAATCTGCGGCGAAAGCCAATGGTGGACAGATTGCCCCATTCTACGGTGATACCGATATTTTTATCTATCCGGGTTATCAGTTTAACGTAGTGGATGCCATGGTCACCAACTTCCATTTACCGGAATCAACCTTGATTATGTTGGTGAGTGCCTTTGCGGGTCAATCACACATCATGAATGCCTACCAAGTAGCGATTGCAGAGCAATATCGCTTCTTTAGCTACGGTGATGCCATGTTCCTCACTAGGCAACAACTCAAGTAACTTCCCAAGAGCCCTGCCAATGCGCAGGGCTTTTTAATTTTACGCCCTTTTAGCAGGCTTTTTGCCCCAATAATTAGTATTGCATTACCAAACAAGGTAAAATCGGGCGGTTTAGTATGTTGGATTGTGAGCAAACATCGGGTTTGAATCGCGATCAGTTGGACTGTTTTTCCGACTTAATGAGGTCAAAATGAAATTTGAATTAGATTGTACTGACGGCAAAGCCCGTCGAGGTCGTTTGATATTTGAACGTGGTGTAGTTGAAACTCCAGCGTTTATGCCCGTTGGCACTTACGGTACGGTAAAAGGCATGACGCCAGAAGAATTAGCCGGTACGGGTGCGCAAATCTGTTTGGGCAACACCTTCCATTTGATGCTGCGCCCTGGCACAGAAATCATTAAACAACATGGTGATTTACACGACTTTATGAACTGGGACAAACCTATCCTCACGGATTCAGGTGGTTTCCAAGTGTTCAGCCTCGGCGCAATGCGCAAAATCAGTGAAGAAGGGGTGTTGTTTAAATCGCCGGTTAATGGTGAGCGCATCATGTTGACACCCGAGCGTGCGATGGAAGTGCAGCGCGACCTCGGCTCAGACATTGTGATGATTTTTGACGAATGTACGCCATATCCCGCGACAGAAAAGCAAGCGCGTGATTCAATGGAGTTGTCGTTACGTTGGGCAAAGCGTTCTAAACAAGCCCACGAAGGCAATAAAGCAGCTCAGTTTGGTATCATCCAAGGTGGTATGTATCCAGAGCTGCGAGCGATTTCGCAACAAGGCTTAGAAGACATTGGCTTTGATGGCTACGCCTTAGGTGGCTTGTCGGTAGGCGAGCCAAAAGAAGACATGATCAATATCCTTGATCACTGTGCGCATAAAATGCCAGCAGATAAACCACGTTACCTAATGGGTGTGGGTAAACCAGAAGACTTGGTTGAAGCGGTGCGCCGTGGTATTGATATGTTCGATTGCGTAATGCCAACCCGTAACGCGCGTAATGGTCATTTGTTTGTTACTAATGGTGTGGTAAAAATTCGTAACTCGGCGCATAAAACCGATACTAGCCCGTTGGATGCGGAATGTGATTGCTATACCTGTCAGAATTATTCGCGTGCCTATTTGCACCATTTAGACAAATGTAACGAGATTTTGGGTGCACGTCTTAATACTATCCATAACTTACGTTACTATCAGCGTTTAATGGCGGGTCTACGTGATGCGATTGCAGCGGGCAAGTTAGATGAATTTGTCACTGATTTTTATGCGCGTCGCGGTAAACCAGTGCCAGAGCTGGCACAGACCGAATAGACCGCTGTGACTTAAAGTTGCAGCGGTGTTGGCGGCTAATTCACCCTAATCACATAGCAAATCTATGTTGTTGGGATGAGCTTACTTGCCGCCTACCTGCAGTGCCAAGCACTGCGGGTAAGACAAAATTAAAAATTAAAGAAACTAAGAGGAAGCACAATGAGTTTATTTATCTCTTCAGCTCACGCCAGCACTGGCGGCGCAGCACCAGCGGGTGGTGGTATGGAAATGTTGATCATGCTGGGTATTTTCGGCTTGGTATTTTATTTCCTAATTTATCGTCCACAGGCAAAGCGTGTAAAAGATCATCGTGAACTGATGGGCGCACTAGCCAAAGGCGACGAAGTATTAACCCAAGGTGGTTTAGTTGGTCGCATCACTAAAGTGGCTGACGACAAAGATTTCGTTGTGATCGCATTAAACGATTCAGCGGAAGTGACAGTACAAAAAGCGGCTATCACCGCTGTGCTGCCAAAGGGCACCATGAAGTCACTATAATAAGAAAGGACCAAACAGTGTTAAACAAGTATCCACTCTGGAAATATTTACTTGTCCTCGCTGTATTGGCAATGGGCCTGCTTTATGCGGCACCGAATCTGTATGGCCGAGATCCGGCCATACAAGTTTCTGGTACTAAAGGCGCCAATGCTGATCTGAGCGTGTTGGACCAAGTGAATGACATCATCACAAAACAGGGATTAACGCCTAAATCGGCGGCGTTAGAAAACGGCCAAATTTTGGTGCGTTTTAAAAACGTTGAAGAACAGCTAAAAGCGCAAGATGCACTGCGTAACGAGCTGAGTTCAGAGTATATTTCTGCTATCAACATGACCCCAGCGCAACCTGAGTGGCTCAAGAACTTGGGTGGTAACCCAATGAAACTTGGCCTCGACTTAAGCGGCGGTGTGCACTTTACGATGGAAGTGGACATGGCAACGGCGCTTGATAATGCGTTGAACCAAATGGAACAAGATTTCCGCTCTAGTCTGCGTGAAGAAAAGCTGCGCTACCGTACGGTACGTCGCGTTGCTGGCAGCGAGCGACTGGTGATTGAAATGCGTGACGAAGCCGATAAAGACGCGGCGCAGCGCTTTTTGAGAAAACGTGACCCACTTAATGTCATCGTCGATGACAGCAGCAATGCGAATGCGTTTTTTGTCAGTTTGAGTGAGCAAAAACTCAAAGAAATTCGCGATTACGCCATAAAGCAAAACGAAACTATCATTCGTAACCGTATTAACCAGTTAGGTGTAGCTGAGCCAAACGTACAGCGCCAAGGTGCTGAGCGTATTATCGTGCAGTTACCGGGTGTACAAGATACCGCATTGGCAAAAGAGATTCTTGGTGCAACAGCTACCCTAGAGTTTCGTGAAGTAGACGAAGCTGCTGATGTTAGAGCAGCAGCCGAAGGTCGTGTGCCACCAGGCAGTGAAGTGATCAACCACAAAGATGGTTATCCAGTGGTACTGAAAAAGCGCGTGATTTTAGAAGGTAGCCATATTACCGGTGCGCAAAACAGCTTAGATGAATACCAACGTGCGCAGGTTAATATTAACCTAGATAGCGCAGGCGGCGCGAAGATGAATGCCTTCACTAAGGGGGCTATCGGTAAGCGTATGGCTACGGTGTTTATTGAGTACAAACCATCAGGCAAGAAAGATGAAAACGGTAAAGCGCTACCACCAACAAAAGTGGAAGAAGTGATTAACGTTGCAACCATCCAAGCGCGTTTAAATAGCTCATTCCGTATTACAGGCATCGATAGTCCAGCTGAAGCGCATAATCTTGCCTTGTTACTACGTGCCGGTGCCTTAGTTGCGCCAATTCAAATCGTTGAAGAGCGTACCGTTGGCCCAAGCTTAGGTCAGGAAAACATCGATGCGGGTATGACCGCTGTAGTGCTAGGTTTTGCATTTGTACTGGCCTTTATGGCGGTGTATTACAAAGGCTTTGGCATGATAGCTAACCTTGCACTAGGTGCAAACTTAGTGCTCATCGTCGGCGTGATGTCGATGATCCCAGGCGCCACGCTAACTTTGCCAGGTATTGCTGGTATCGTACTGACTGTGGGTATGGCGGTGGATGCCAACGTGCTTATTTTCGAACGTATCCGTGAAGAACTAGCTGATGGCCGCAGTCCACAACAAGCCGTCCACTGTGGTTATGACAGTGCGTTCAGTACAATTTTTGATGCCAACATCACCACCTTAATTGCCGCAATTATTCTGTTCTCAGTGGGTACAGGTCCAATTGCAGGCTTCGCAGTTACGTTAGCGATAGGTATCATGACGTCAATGTTCACTGCGATTGTTGGTACGCGAGCAGTGGTTAACCTGATCATTGGTGGCCGCCGCGTCACTAAGTTGTCAATCTAGGAGGCGAAGATGCAATTATTAAATCTTAAAGGCACCATTCGCTTCATGGCAGCACGTAATATCGCCATGGCGTTTTCTGTACTGCTAATGGTGGCGTCTGTGGTGTCGATGGCAACCAAAGGCATTAACTTTGGCTTAGATTTTACTGGTGGTACGTCAGTTGAAGTGAGCTTTTCTCAGCCAGCAGACTTAGCCAAAGTACGTAAAGTGTTAGCCGAAAACGGTTTTGCTGACGCTGCAGTGCAGCTTTACGGCAACAGTACCGAGGTTTTGGTACGTTTAGCGCCACGTAAGGACGAACAAAAAGCAGAAGTGATTGGTAACCAGTTGATCAATGTACTTAAGTTGGTTGATCCGAATATCCAAATGCGCAGCATTGAGTTCGTAGGCCCAAGTGTGGGCGAAGATCTCAAAGAGCAGGGCGGTTTGGCGATGTTAACTTCGCTGATCTGTATCTTGGTTTACGTTGCCTTTCGCTTCGAATGGCGTTTTGCGGTGGGTGCGGTTCTGGCATTGTTCCATGACGTATTGATCACTATGGGGTTGTTCTCAGTCCTTGGTCTTGAGTTTGATTTAACCATTTTGGCGGCGATTTTGGCGGTAATAGGTTACTCACTCAACGATACTATCGTGGTATCTGATCGTATTCGTGAAAACTTCCGTAAAATTCGTCTTGATGACACCATTGAAATTGTCGATATTTCTTTGACGCAGACGTTAAACCGGACTTTGATCACTTCATTAACCACCATCTTGGTATTAATTGCCTTGTTTGTGTGGGGTGGTCAAACCATCCATGGTTTTGCCACAGCGCTGTTATTCGGGGTGTTTGTGGGTACGTATTCGTCAGTATATATTGCCAGCTCAATCGCCATCGTGATGGGGATCAGCAAAGAAGACTTGATCCCAGTTGAAGTGGAAAAAGAAGGTGCGGAGTTTGACTCTATGCCGTAATGGCAGTGAATGTTAAGCACTTACCTGACAACGCCGTTGTGTATAACAACGGCGTTTTTTATGCTGCGCAAGTCACGCCCAATTTTGTTGGTATTGATAATATTTTACCTTAGCAGCTGCTTTGGCTGCACTTTCAGCTATTGCCTGAGGTACCGCGAGATAGCATTGCTTGCTTGAAAACTATTCAACCAGTAACTTAGGTACAAGTCATCCGAATGACATATATTTGTCACAAACCCCTGCTAACGTCAGTCAACTTTTAATCAAGTTCTTTAGGTTTGACGCGGTGAGCGAACAGCAGGCATTACACAGCATCATTGCACGAGGCGAAATAACAACAGTTTTCCAGCCCATCATTGATATGGCAAAACGTCAGATCTTAGGTTACGAGGCGCTCAGTCGTGGACCAAAAGGTTCTTTGTTGGAGCGACCTGACGCCTTATTTCGTGCAGCGCAACAAGCAGAGCGGCTATCTGAGCTGGAGTTGCTGTGTCGCTCAAACGCCATTGCACGTTTTGTTGACCAAGACTTGCCGGGTAAACTCTTTATCAACGTTAGCCCCATTACCTTGTTAGATCCGCATCATCCCCGTGGTGAAACCCTACACTTGCTTGAAAAGTACGGCCTTGCTGCCAATCGAGTAGTGATAGAAATCACAGAGCAAGATAAAGTCGACGATGGTTTTTTATTACTGAAAAACATCGCCCACTATCGTGAGCTAGGCCTGAGTATTGCGATTGACGACTTGGGCGCGGGTTATTCGGGCCTTAAGCAATGGTCGGAACTTTGCCCAGATTTTGTCAAACTGGATCGTTACTTTGTTGACCATTGCGACCAAAGCATAGTCAAACGTGAGTTTTTAAAGACCATAGTGGAGCTTGCCAAAGCCACTGGCACCGCTGTGATAGCCGAAGGCATTGAGCGCTTTGAAGAGCTAAAACTGTTAGAAAGCCTTGGTATCGCACACGCGCAAGGCTATTTATTAGAGCGCCCGACACTTAGTCCCAGCAAAGAATTAAGCCATGCCAAATTAGCCCAATTTAAACTGGAAGGGCCACGCACCGCATTACAATCCTCGTTGGTGATCGGCAACTTAGTGGTAGATCAACGCGCCATCACAAACCTCACCAAGTGCAAAGATGCCCATCAAGTATTTGAACAAGATAAGCGCCTCGCCAGTTTAGCGGTAGTCGATGAGCTGCAGCGACCAGTTGGGCTGCTGCACCGCGACCAATTAACCGAAGTGTTTGCAGGCCCGTATGGGCATGCGTTATTTGCCAAAAAGGCCGTCACTGAGCTGATGGATAAACAACCCCTCATCGTAGATGAAAATGACAAACTGGATGTAGTGAGCCAGCAAATCACCGAGCATGAATTTGATATCCGTCGTCATATCATTATTACTCGTGATGGCCGCTATCTTGGTTTGGCGCCGCTACGCGATATTCTCAAACATATTACCGAAGAAAAAATTCGCCATGCCCAGCACGCCAATCCACTCACTATGTTGCCGGGAAATGTGGCCATTAACGAAGCCATAGAGCAGCGCTTACGTACTCAGCAAACTTTCTCGTTGGCTTATATAGATTTAAACCACTTCAAGCAATTTAACGATTTATACGGTTACGCCAGTGGTGATAGCGTGATTAAGCTCTTGGCTGATGTGACTTTGGCAGTCTGCCGTTACAGCCCAACGTTTGTCGGCCATATTGGGGGGGATGATTTTATGGTGGTGTTTGACGGCGATGACGCCGAACAACTTTGCCATGACATCATTGAGGGTTTTGAAGCCCAATCGAAAGCTTTCTTTACTCCAGAGCATGTCAAATCAGGCGGCTACTGGGCAACCAATCGCGAAGGGCAAAAGCAGTTTGTGCCATTACTGACTTTGTCGATTGGTTTAGTGCGACCCGATTTGGAGCATTGCCAAAATAGCCATCAAGTCGCCGCGCTAGCAACGGATGCCAAGAAAGAAGCCAAACGTTATCGCAACAGTTACCTGTTTATTTGTAATCGCCGTAAGCCAACCGTGCCTGTGGTACGAATTAATCGCACTGCGGAAAAAGCTAACGCATTGCCATACTGACAATAATTCACTTGAGTAAATATTCCAGGCTGTGTAGCGTAAGCGAGTAAGTGCAGACGCAACTTCAGGGGGTGAAACATGAAGTGGCTTATCGGCAGTATGTTATTGTTAGGCTCATGTTGGACTTGGAGCGCCACGCCGGTGGTGTATGTTGCCAAAGAGCAGCGCGTGCAATATGACCGCGATTTATATCTATTTGAAGTGTTAGCGTTGGCGTTAAATGCCGCCAACTATCCCGCAAATATAGAGCCTATCCAAGTTCATCCTCATCAGCAGCGGACGCTAATGATGCTGGCGCAAGGCAAAGTGGATGTGCATTGGAGTATGACCAGCCCAGAGCGAGAGCTATTGGCCACCGCCATTAAGGTGCCGCTGTTTAAAGGCTATATAGGTAAACGGGTGTTGCTGGTAAATCGAGATCAGCTTGAACGCTTTAGCCATATTCGCACCCTTAACGACTTAAAAACGCTGCTCGCTGTGCAAGGTCATGATTGGCCTGATACAAAAATTCTTGCTCATAATGATTTAGCCGTACGCCCTATTGCCAAGTATCCCGCCATGTTTGCTATGGTTGCTGCTCACCAAGCGGATTATTTTCCACGGTCTTTTATTGAAGCTGCCTCTGAACTCCAGTCATTTAAGCAGTATCCGCTCGCTATAGTGCCGAATTTGTATCTCAGTTACCCCACCGCGTTTTATTTCTTTGTCAATAAAGGCAAACCAGAATTGGCTGAGGCGCTTGAGAAAGGCTTGGCAATCATTCAAGCGGATGGGCGATTTGATGCGTTGTTTGAACGTTATTTTGCGCAAAGTTTGGCCGCGCTACCATTAAAAGAGGCAATTGAGCTGCCGTTGCAGAATCCGTTTTTTAGTGATTAACGGCAAAGATAAAACCAGCAGGCAGAAAAAAGGCGCGATCCTCGCGCCCTCGAAATGGAGAATTACTTCAATAGTGCTTCAGTTAATACTGGGCGGATCTCTTTAACGATCGCTTGGCATAACTTAGGTGAACCACAAATGATGTTGCCGCTACGGTTGTAGTTAGCGCCACCTGCGAAGTCAGTGATCATACCGCCAGCTTCTTTAACTAACAGCTCACCTGCTGCGGTGTCCCAAGGCTTTAAGCCAATTTCAAAGAAACCATCAATACGACCCGCTGCCACATACGCCATATCTAGTGCCGCAGAACCCGCACGGCGGATGTCTGCAGTGTGGATAAATAACGCTTTGAACGCTTCAGTGTAGGCATCCATGTGATGCTTTTGTTTAAATGGGAAGCCCGTCGCTAACACAGTACCTGTCAACTCGTTCGCCTTAGATACGCGCAGACGCTTGCTGTTAAGTTGCGCACCTTGACCACGGCTAGCAGTGAATAACTCACCACGAATTGGATCGAATACCACAGCCTGCTCAACACGGCCTTTCACTTTTAACGCGATAGAAACCGCAAAGTGTGGGATATCTTTGATGAAGTTGGTGGTGCCATCGAGAGGATCGATAACCCAAAGGTAGTCTGCATCTGAGCCTTCTGTGTGACCTAGTTCTTCACCCACAATTGCGTGATTTGGATACGCTTTTAAAATGGTGTCACGGATTACCGCTTCGGCGTCTTTGTCAACGTTGGTTACAAAATCATTTGTGCCTTTTTGCTCGGCTTCAACTTTTGACAAATCTTCACAGGCGCGAAGGATCACCTTACCTGCATTACGCGCAGCGCGTACCGCAATGTTTAACATTGGATGCATAGCATTACCTTTAGGTTTTAAAAGAACAGGAATATTTCAAGCCGGCGTATTTTAGAGATTTTTGTCTAGTTGTAAACAACAGAATGAAAATTTATTGGCTGAAATTTGTACACCTCTGTTGTAAAAGGTAAAATTTTGACAGCTTGGCGCTTTATTGGGCAATGATAGGCAAACTAGCGTGCAGCAGCACTTGGTCGAACGCTGACGAAATGTGCAAAACACTAGGTGCGGGAGTTTGGCTGTGATAAAATCCGCGCCCGTTAAAACCTTCGTGAACTGTAAGAGAGTGCTCTGATGGCATTAAGTGATATTCGCATCGTCCTTGTTAACACTTCCCATTCCGGCAATATTGGTTCGGTTGCGCGCGCCATGAAAACCATGGGTTTGTCGCAACTGATCTTAGTTGATCCCGCATGTGAAATCGACAGTCATGCGAGTGCTTTGGCGGCAGGTGCTACTGACGTACTGGGCAAAAGTAAAACCGTTGCCACGCTGGCAGAAGCTATCGCTGATTGTGCTTTAACAATCGGCACCAGTGCGCGTTCGCGGACTTTGTCTTGGCCTATGGTCGAGCCACGTGAATGTGCGCAAAAGCTGGTATTAGGCTCACAGCATGGGCCTGTTGCTTTGGTATTCGGCCGCGAAAATAGTGGCCTGAGCAACGAAGAGCTACAGCTATGTAATTACCATGTGTGTATTCCGGCTAATCCAGAATATAGCTCGTTAAACCTCGCGATGGCAGTGATGACACTGTGCTACGAAACCCGCATGGCACAGTTAGACTTGCAAGATAAGCCAGTAGTAGAAGACGAAACCCGTTATCCAAGTGCGCAGCAAATGGAGCTGTTCTACGAGCATTTAGAGCACACCTTGAACGAGACCGGATTTATCATCAAACAGCATCCCGGTATTGTGATGACGCGTTTACGTCGTTTGTTTAACCGCGCTCGCCCAGAAGACCAAGAACTCAATATCTTGCGTGGTATTTTGACCTCAATTAATCGCTCTACCGACAAGACTGATAAGTAGTTACGACTATCTGCGTAGAGACAGTATGCAGAGAAAATTGGATAATACTTGACTAAATTACTCAGGTAATTACAATGTGAGGTAATACTTGACTGTTTTAATCAAGTATTTGTTGCTAAATCCTGCAACAATACTTGACTATCTTAGTCAGGTAATTACAATTTGCGGTCTGATTTTTAGCAAGGGGCGAGCATGAAACTCACATCAAAAGGTAGATACGCGGTGACGGCCATGTTGGACGTGGCGTTGCATGCCAGTATTGGGCCGGTTCCCCTTGCTGATATTTCCGAGCGTCAGGAAATATCTTTATCTTATTTAGAGCAATTGTTTGCGCGTTTACGCAAACATGGGTTGGTCAGTTCAGTGCGTGGTCCGGGTGGGGGTTATCTGCTTGGTCGTGGCGCTGATACGATTTCCGTAGGCGATGTAATTAATGCGGTCGACGAATCCGTTGACGCAACCCGCTGTCACGGTGCCACGGGGGGCTGCCAAAGTGGCTTACGTTGCTTAACCCACTCATTATGGTCTGACTTAAGCGTCCGGATCGAAGAATTTTTAAATAGTATTACGCTCGCTGAGCTGGTGTCGAATACCGATGTGCAATCTGTCGCATCTCGACAAGACAACCAGGTCAAAAGTGCGATGCAGCAATTGAATAACATTCAGGTCAGCTGTCAACTTTAAGTTGGCGTGGAGCGGAGAAAGAAATGAAGTTACCGATTTATTTAGATTATGCAGCAACCACCCCTGTGGATCCGCGTGTCGCAGAAGCGATGATGCAGTGTCTGACGATGGATGGCACCTTTGGTAATCCAGCATCACGTTCACACCGCTTTGGTTGGCAGGCAGAAGAGTTGATTGATCAAGCGCGTAACGACATTGCTGACTTAATCAATGCCGATCCACGTGAAATCGTGTTCACTTCAGGCGCAACTGAATCAAACAACCTAGCGATTAAAGGTGCGGCGCATTTCTATCAAAAGAAAGGCAAGCACATCATCACCGTAAAAACCGAGCATAAAGCTGTGTTGGATACCTGCCGTGAGCTTGAGCGTCAAGGGTTTGAAGTAACCTATATGGACGTCGAAGATAACGGTCTACTTGATTTAGCTAAGCTTGAAGCCGCAATGCGTGATGACACCATTTTAGTCAGCGTAATGCACGTCAACAACGAGCTGGGTGTTATCCAAGATATCGAAGCAATTGGTAACTTGTGCCGCGCCCGTAAAATCATGTTCCACGTTGATGGCGCACAAAGTGCAGGCAAAGTGAAAATCGACTTAGCCACTTTACCTGTTGATTTTATGTCGTTCTCTGCTCACAAAATTTACGGCCCTAAAGGCATTGGTGCGTTATTCGTGCGTCGTAAGCCGCGTGCGCGTTTAGAAGCGCAGATGCACGGTGGTGGTCATGAGCGTGGTATGCGCTCTGGTACGTTAGCAACGCACCAAATCGTGGGTATGGGTACGGCGTTTCGTATCGCTAAAGAAGATTTTGAACAAGACCATGCTCACATTGCCACGCTACGTAAGCGTTTGATTGACGGTGTGATGGATATTGAAGAAGTGTACTTCAACGGTACCGTAGACCAATCTGTACCGGGTATTGTGAACATCAGTTTCAACTATGTTGAAGGTGAATCACTGCTGATGGCGGTGAAAGACATTGCGGTTTCATCAGGTTCAGCCTGTACTTCAGCAAGCCTTGAGCCTTCTTATGTGTTACGTGCGTTAGGTCGTAATGATGAATTAGCGCACAGCTCTATCCGCTTCAGCATTGGTCGTTTCACCACTGAAGAAGAGATAGATTACACCGTTAAGTTAATCAAAGACTCTATCGGTCGTCTGCGTGAAATGTCTCCGCTGTGGGAAATGTTCAAAGACGGTATCGACCTGAACAGCGTTGAATGGGCACATCATTAAGCATTTAAGCGTGCCGCGATGTAAAGCGCGGCGTGCGTAGTGAGGAAAGCGTTATGGCATACAGTAGCAAAGTTATCGACCACGTAGAAAACCCACGTAACGTTGGTTCATTCGACAAGAATGATCCAAGTGTAGCCACCGGTATGGTTGGCGCACCAGCGTGTGGTGACGTGATGAAGTTACAGATCAAAGTATCTGACAATGGCATCATTGAAGACGCAAAGTTTAAAACTTACGGTTGTGGTAGTGCAATCGCCTCTTCATCTTTGGTAACAGAGTGGGTGAAAGGTAAATCACTAGATGAAGCAGCTCAAATCAAAAACACGGATATCAGTGCTGAGCTTGAGTTGCCACCAGTGAAAATCCACTGTTCGATTTTGGCTGAAGACGCCATTAAAGCGGCAATTGCTGACTACAAGAGTAAACACGCAAAGTAAGAGAACCAGTAACTATGGCAGTGACACTAACCGACGCAGCAGCAAGCCGCGTGCAGGCTTTTTTGAAAAATCGTGGTAAAGGCTTAGGGTTGCGCGTTGGCGTGAAAACCACTGGCTGTTCTGGTCTTGCGTACGTACTTGAGTTCGTTGATGATCTCAACGAAGGTGATGAAGTGTTTGAAGACAAAGACGTGAAAATCATCATCGACGCGAAAAGTCTGATTTATTTAGATGGTACTGAGCTGGATTACACCCGTGAAGGTCTCAATGAAGGGTTCCAGTTTAATAACCCGAACAAAAAAGACGAATGCGGTTGTGGCGAGAGTTTTACTGTCTAACGCCGTGCCTGTTGTTTAAGTTCAAAGCCCTGCCATGGTGGGGCTTTGCTGCATCCAGAAGATAGGACGCCATGCGCTACTTTGAACTATTTGGCTTAGCCCCAAGTTATCAACTTGATTTAGCAAAACTGAATCAACACTATCTCGAGCTCCAGCGAGCCGTGCATCCTGATAAATTTGCCGGTGGCAGCGAACGTGACAAATTACTTGCGGTGCAAAAGACCGCAGAGATCAATGATGCCTTTGCGACCTTAAAGCACCCAGTAAAGCGCGCCGAATATATGTTAAGCGAACAAGGCGTGGATATTCGTGCTGAGCAACAAACCTTGCAAGACCCGATGTTTCTGATGGAGCAAATGGAGCTGCGCGAGGCGCTGGCGGAAATTCGTGATGCGGCCGACCCAGAAGCGGCGGCAGCGGATCTCGAAGATCAGATCAAAACTTTAGATGTGCGTTATAGCGCTCAACTGGGCACCTTGTTAGGTAGCAACGATGCGGCGCAGTTAGAGCAAGCCGCAGATCATATTCGTAAGCTAAAATTTGTTTACAAGTTGCGTGAAGAACTCGCGCGGATTGAAGACAGTTTATTTGATTAATCACACACCGACCAACTACCGTCGTCGGACGATGAGTGAAGAGCACTATGGCACTATTGCAAATTGCTGAGCCGGGGCAGAGCGCGGCACCTCACCAACATAAACTTGCAGTCGGCATTGACCTTGGCACCACTAACTCTTTGGTCGCTACGGTACAAAGCGGCGAAGCCAAGACTTTAGTTGATTTACACGGACAGGCAATGTTGCCTTCAGTTGTGCATTATGGCGCCACCGACATTACCGTCGGCGCAGATGCGATGGCAATGGCAACGGATGACCCAAGTAATACCCTTATCTCAGTAAAACGCTTCTTAGGTAAAACCGCTGCAGAAGTGGTCAGCAGCTACGGCCAATTGCCGTATCAGTTTGATGAGTCAAGCGGCAGCCTAATGATAGCAACGCAACAAGGTCAGGTCAGCCCAATCCAAGCCTCAGCGCAAATTCTTACGGAATTACGTGAGCGTGCAGAAGCCAGTTTTGGTGGCGAGTTACTGTCTGGTGCCGTGATCACAGTGCCTGCTTATTTCGATGATGCACAGCGCCAAAGCACCAAAGATGCAGCAGAACTTGCTGGTTTAAAAGTGCTGCGCTTACTCAATGAGCCAACTGCAGCCGCAGTGGCTTATGGCTTGGATTCAGGTCAAGAAGGAGTGATTGCGGTCTACGATTTAGGCGGTGGCACGTTTGATATTTCGATTTTGCGCTTAAACAAAGGCGTATTTGAAGTACTCGCTACTGGTGGCGATTCAAGCCTAGGTGGTGATGATTTCGATGCTGTGCTGGTTGCACATTTCAAGGCTGAAACTGGCCTCAGTGAACTGTCAAACCAAGAGCACAGACTATTTATTAATAAAGCCAAAGCGTGTAAAGAAGCGCTTAGCAGCTACGAAAAAGTCAATGTTGGACTTGAGCTGCGCGGTGAAAAACACTTAGTCACGGTAACCCGTGAACAGTTTGCGACTTTAGTCACTGAACTGGTGAAAAAGACCTTACGCGCGTGTCGCCGTGCGGTCAAAGACGCCGAAGTGTCATTCGATGAGATTTTAGAAGTGGTGATGGTCGGTGGTTCAACCCGCATGCCAGTGATCCGCGCTGCAGTTGCGGAATTTTTTGGCAAAACGCCACTGACTTCAATTGACCCAGACCGAGTGGTTGCCATTGGTGCGGCAATTCAAGCGGATGTGTTAGTTGGCAATAAACCTGATGCCGAAATGTTGCTGTTGGATGTGTTACCGCTGTCGCTCGGTTTAGAAACTATGGGTGGCTTAGTCGAGAAAATCATTCCACGTAACACTACGATCCCTGTCGCGCGCGCGCAAGAATTTACCACTTTCAAAGACGGTCAAACCGCCATGTCTTTACATGTGTTACAAGGTGAGCGTGAGCTGGTCGATGATTGCCGTTCTTTGGCGAAATTCAGCCTCAAGGGCATTCCGGCTATGGCGGCTGGCGCGGCGCACATTCGCGTTACTTTTAAAGTCGATGCCGATGGCTTGTTGAGCGTTACTGCGATGGAGAAATCCACCGGCGTGCAAGCTGAGATCCAAGTTAAACCTTCTTATGGTTTATCGGACGACCAAGTGGCGAATATGCTCAAAGAGTCGATTAGCCATGCGCGTAGCGATATGCAGCAACGTATGCTGAAAGAGCAACAAGTTGAAGCACTGCGCGTATTAGAAGCGTTAGAAGCCTCTTTAGCGACAGACAGCCATTTGCTTGATGAGCAAGAGCTGGCGGTACTGCGCGATACTATGAATAATTTGGCCCAACAGCGCGAAACAGCGACGGATCCAGATGACATTAAACTGGCGATTGAAGTTGTTGATAAAGCAAGCAGCGAGTTTGCCTCACGCCGTATGGATGAATCAATTAAGCGGGCACTGCAAGGGCAGTCCATAGACGAGGTTTAATATGCCACAAATCATTTTCTTACCCCATCAAGAGTTGTGTCCGGACGGCGCTGCCATTGAAGCGAAAAGCGGTGAAACCATTTTAGACGTGGCGCTTCGCAATGGCATTGCTATCCCACATGCGTGTGAAAAATCCTGTGCCTGTACCACTTGCCACATTGTGGTGCGCGAAGGGTTTGACTCATTAGAAGAAAGTGACGAGCTGGAAGAAGATATGCTCGATAAAGCTTGGGGCCTTGAAGCGGAATCGCGCTTAGGTTGCCAAGCTATCATCGCGGACGAGGATTTGGTGGTTGAAATCCCCAAATATAATCTCAATATCGTTAACGAAGACCACTAACAAAAACCGCAGCTCAGCTGCGGTTTTTGCTTTTGGGTCACTTTTTAGGTTACCTTTTAGTCTACCTTGTAGACGATAAAGGAGTGCACAATGGACGCGATTAACACGCGTTTTGGTCATCTTTGGCATACCCCTGAGCAACCGGCGACTTCGAGGCTCACGGTTTATTGCAAAGCCACAGGTGTGGCGCTGGCTGCATTACCTGTATGTAATGAGCAAGATGTACCAGAAATTTTAGCGCGGGCACAACTTGGGTTTGATATTCAAAAGGCGCTGAGTGCCCATCAGCGTAGTCAGCAGCTCCAGCGTTGGTATGAGCTTATCATCGCGAATAGCGAATTGTTGGCGCGATTAGTGACTTTGGAATGCGGTAAACCGCTTGGTGAAGCGCGAGCTGAGGTTAGCTATGCGGCGGGGTTTGTGTCTTGGTTTGCCGAGCAAGCAAAACGCAGTTATGGCCAAGTGATCCCAAGCGCTAATGTGGCGCAAAAGCTCACCACTATTGAACAGCCGATTGGCGTGGTATTTGCCATTACGCCGTGGAATTTTCCGCTTGCGATGATCACCCGTAAAGTGGCGCCAGCCATGGCGGCGGGCTGTAGTATTGTGCTTAAGCCCTCAGAGCTGACGCCACTATCAGCCATGGCACTTTGGCAGTTAGCGCAAGAAGCGGGGTTTGCACCAGAAGCGTGGCAAGTGGTGCATAGTTTGGATGCCAAAGGTTTTGCCGCAGCTATGTGCGACAGTGCTGTGGTGCGTAAAGTCACCTTTACTGGCTCAACAGCGGTTGGGCGCAGCTTGATGGCACAAAGTGCCAATACCATTAAACGTTTGTCATTGGAACTTGGCGGCAATGCGCCGTTTATCATTTTTGCCAGTAGCGACCTAGATGCCGCGATTGACGCTTTGATGGTGGCTAAGTTCCGTAATGCAGGGCAAACCTGTGTGGCGGCTAACCGAGTTTTAATTGAAAGCCCGTGTTTTGATGAGTTTATTACCAAATTGACGGCGCGGGTAGCCAAGCTGAAAATCGGCCATGGCCTTGAGCCAGATACTGATTTAGGGCCGCTGATTTCACCGGCCGCCAAAGCCACCGCAGAGCGTCGTATTGCAGAGGCACTCAGCGAAGGTGCGGTGTGCCATTATCGCGCAGAGCCACTTCCCAGCCCATTTATGGCGCCGGTGATTTTAACTGAAGTCAATCAGGCAATGGCGATTGCCAACTTAGAACTATTTGCACCCATTATCACAGTGCAACGCTTTCGCAGCGAAGCGGATGCCATTGCGATTGCTAATGCCGTGCCAGAAGGGCTGGCGAGTTATTTTTTCAGTCAAGATATGGCACAAGTGGAGCGCGTTAGTAGTCAGTTGGAGTACGGTATGGTGGGAGTTAATACTGGGCTTATCTCCAATCCAGTCGCACCGTTTGGTGGCATGAAACAATCTGGACTTGGCCGCGAAGGTGCAGCACAAGGTCTCAGCGAATACCTCGAAACCAAATACTTGTGCCAGCAGTTTTAGCTTAGATAACCCAAGCGCAAGCAATGGCAGCGCCTGAACAGCGCGCTGCTATGCTTTCTTTGTCGCATGACTGAATAGGCTGCCTAAGGCAACTAGGGCAATGCACATATAAAGCGTAGTGATATTTTGATAAATCGCGTAAGCAGAGGAAAAGTCGGCAGTAATGCCAGTTGTGGTGATCACAAACACGCTACAAGCGAATTGCATCAAAGCTAATGTTTTAATCGATAAATGTGTGCTCGTCAGTTTTTGGTATAAAAACAGTACGGCTAAGTTTATCAAGGTGACTAACAGCAGGTCATAGCTAAGTACGGCATAATAAAATGGACTGTCGGCAGTTAAATCGGCAGGTATGGCAAAGAAGTTAAAAAAATTGCCGTAGTGGAAGGCCAATTCATAAAGCAGCACACAGAGCAGCCCGATAAATACAGGGTTAAAATTAGACAGCAAGCGGCTTGTGTATTGATGTGAGGCGTAGCTGCTCATGCTTATTACTTGTGCTCAGAAGTTATTGTACTTAGATACTAGAACTATTATCACCACAGGGCAACTCTTGTACAATTGCGTATATCGGCTTTATGTCTAGCACTCAGGTACTGCCATTGGCAATTATGGCAAAGCGCGGTAGACTTTCACCCTTCATGGTTTAATTCAGGTCTGATATGCAAAAGGAAGTAGGCGCCGCAACAGAGGTGTCGTTGTTTATACTTGCTGGTGGTTTAGGTAGCCGTTTTGGCGGTGGTAAACAGATAGCCAACTTACCAGGCTTTGACTGTACTATTATGGAACTCAGTATTCTTGATGCTTATGCCGCAGGAGTGACTCGCGTAGTACTTATCATTAATGCCGCCGTACGCAAAGTGGTTGAACAGCAGATACTAGCGCGTTTACCACCGAGGTTGCAGGTTGAGCTAGTCGAGCAGCATATCAGCGATTTACCTGAGCCATACCAGCATCTTGCGCTTTCGCGAGAGAAACCTTGGGGCACTGGACATGCGCTGTGGTGTGCGCGGCATCAAATCACAGGCCCAAGCATAGTCATTACCGCGGACGATCATTACGGCGACCATGCCTATCAGCAGTTAGTCGAACATTTTAAATCCGCACCTGATTGCGGTACTATGGTGGCTTATCCGTTGCAACACACTTTGTCAGCACAAGGTGGGGTAAATCGGGGTATTTGCCAATTGCAGCACGGCAAACTCCAGTCGGTGGTAGAGCATACCAACATTACTTTGAGTGATGAGCTTTTACACGGCGTCGCGCCCGATGGTACTAAAGTGGAGCTAGCGGAAAACGCATTAGCCTCAATGACCATTTGGGGGATAACGCCAGCATTTGTGCCCGTACTCAATGCGGATTTTTTAGAGTTCCTAAATACCTATGACAACGGTGTCAGAAAAGAGTATTATTTGCCGGATGGGATCCAGCAAGCCATTGACCAGCATCAGCTTGAAATACAAGTGTATACGGCCACCCAACCTTGGCTTGGCATCACCTACCGAGAAGAATTAAACCACGTTGCGGAACAAATACATGAATTACGTCACGGATGAGCACTCTCCTATCGCAGTTTTTGATCCTAAGAGTACATTGGATATGAATACATCGGCGTTGGCTACGCAGTTATCTGAACAGTTCGGCTTAAGTACTGAAGGGTTAAAACTCAATCCTATCGGCAATGGCCATATCAATACTACTATGCTACTGCGCAATAAAGCGCAGGCGTTGGTTGTGCAAAAACTCAATACTGACGTTTTTCCAGAACCAGAACAGTTGGTGAATAATGCCCGTTTAATTGAGCAGCACTTAACGCACAAAGCCGCAAGTGATCAATATCAACTTGAGATCATTAAACATGTTCCGACCCAAAGTGGCGACTACTTAATTGATATTCAGGGTGAAAAGTGGCGTGCTTTGGAATTTATTCGCGGTAGTTACTCAGAAGAAGTGGTGCAAAATGCGGCGCAAGCCGAAATCGCCGCCAATGCTTTTGGTCAATTTGCCGCGGCACTGCAAGATTTTGATGCGGAGCAGTTGTATCCAGTTATTCCAAATTTCCACAACCTATCGATGCGTATTGCAACGTTTAAGCACAAAATCGCTGCGGATGTTGTAGGGCGAGTGGCCGCTTGCCAAAATGAAATCGCCTTTTGTTTTGATCAATTTAGTCTGGCGGATGAACTCGACAATTTAACGAATGTCCCGCTGCGTCCTTGCCATAACGATACTAAAATCAACAATATGTTGTTTTGTAAAAACACTGAAAGTGCCAAAGCAGTAATTGATTTAGACACTTGTATGCCGGGTTATTGGTTGTGTGATTTTGGTGATATGGTCCGTACCTGTTGCTCGCCAGAAGCAGAAGACTCAACCGCACTTGAGCAAGTTAAAGTGCGCCACGATATTTTCCACGCTTTGGTGAAAGGTTATGCCAAGCCGCTTACGCCTTTTATTACCGAGCAAGAATTACTGAGCTTTTGGCTTGGGGCGAAAGTATTGCCATTTATGATTGGCTTGCGCTTTTTAACCGATTATTTAGATGGTGATAATTACTTTGCTATCAAACACCCCGAGCATAACTTGCAACGGGCGCGCAACCAGTTTGCTTTATATCGCGACATTGTGCGTCATGAACAGACCTTAAAAGGTATGTTGGAACAACTTTAACTAAAAGCGCTTCGGCGCTTTTTTTGTTTTCTCCATCGCATTGTTTTGCTTTTGAGGACACCATTCGATAGCGTCAGCAAAAATAGAAAAACCAGGGAAAACTATGAAACAGTTTAATCGTCGCGACTTTTTAAAAGCGGCTGGTGTCGCTGCGGCCGCCGGGGTGGTCGCTGGCTGTAATACTACGGCAAGCACACCTTTGCAGCCGAGCCGCCAAGGCCAATCTGTGATTGGCTTAATTGCCCCTAAAATGGAAATCGTTAGAGTTGGCTTTATTGGTGTGGGCCAGCGTGGTAGTGGGCATGTTAAACGTATGAGTCATATCGAAGGTACGCAAATTGTTGCACTGTGTGATACTCATGACGAAATGCTCGATAAGTCAGCCGCTTACTTAGCTGAACGAGGCTTACCCGCACCCGCTTTGTACCGCGGCAGCGAGTACGCTTACAAGGACATGCTAGCGCGTGACGATATCGATATCGTGATTATCTCAACCCCATGGGCATGGCATGCGCCGATGGCGATTGACACTATGCAAAGCGGTAAGCACGCTTTTGTTGAGGTGCCGCTGGCGCTGACAATGGAAGAAATGTGGCAAATCGTTGATACCGCAGAGCGCACCCAGAAAAACTGTATGATGATGGAAAACGTCAATTACGGTCGTGATGAACTTATGGTACTCAATATGGTGCGTCAGGGCCTATTTGGCGAGCTATTGCACGGTGAAGCAGCCTACATTCACGAATTGCGTTGGCAAATGAAGGAAATTGAGCATAGTACCGGCTCCTGGCGCACGGCTTGGCATGCGCGTCGTGATGGCAATTTATATCCGACTCACGGCTTAGGGCCGGTGTCGCAGTATATGAATATTAACCGCGGTGACCGTTTTGATTATCTTACTTCAATGAGCTCGCCAGCGCTTGGTCGCGCTGCCTATGCCAAACGAGAGTTTCCAGCCGATCATCAGCGTAATCAACTCAAATATATCTCAGGTGATATGAACACCACGCTGATAAAAACCGTGAAAGGGCGTTCTATTATGGTGCAGCACGATACCACCACCCCGCGCCCTTATTCACGTCATAACTTGATCCAAGGTATTAACGGTGTATTTGCTGGCTTCCCTAATCGTATCGCGTTAGAACAAGGCGGCAGCGGTAATTATCACGATTGGGATTACGATATGACCAGCTGGTATCTGCGCTATGACCATCCACTATGGGTGAAAATGGGCAAAGAAGCCGAGCGTAACGGTGGCCACGGAGGCATGGACTTTTTAATGTTCTGGCGCATGATTTATTGTCTACGCAATGGCGAAGCGTTAGATCAGGACGTCTATGATGGAGCGGCATGGTCGGTGATCTCGCCTTTATCGGCGCAATCGGTAGCTAATCGCAGTGAGTCGGTCAATATCCCTGACTTCACTCGCGGTGCTTGGCAAACCGCGACACCACTGGGTATTGTCGGTGCATAAAAAGCATTTGGCGGCGCAATCGCGCCGTCAAAGCGAGGTATTTGCCAGCAATATCAGTTACAATAAGGTTAGATTTAAAAGTATAGGCTAACGACGTGATGAAGCTCTCAGTCGAGATCAGTAAATACCCACTACACAGTGATTACATTCCGTTTATCAAAGACTTTATTGACCGCCTTAACCAGCATCAAGGCTTAACTGTGGTAACCAACACGATGTCGACTCAAGTGTTTGGTGACTATGATTTAGTGATGCAAGTGGTGAGTGCAGAAATTAAACGTTCACACCAAACTTTTGGCAAAGCCGTATTTGTTTGTAAGTTTATTGGTGGTGATCTCTCGCCAGCGAGTTAATAGCATGAACGAATTTACCAATCAGACACTGGCAGGTTTTACTGCGATGTCGCAGTGGGAATATCTCGCTGTGGCATTGTCGGTTGCTTATTTGTTGCTTGCCATTCGTGAAAACTCTTGGTGTTGGCCTGCCGCGTTTCTCAGTACTTTTATATATACCTTATTGTATTGGAATGGGGCCTTGCTAATGGAGTCATTGCTGCATGTCTACTACATGGTGATGGCGGTGGTTGGTTGGTACTGGTGGCAAAATCCCCGTCAGTCTAAGTCTTTATCCATAGTCTCTTGGTCCCTACAGCGCCATGTGTTGATTATTAGTCTCACTGGAATTGCAACCTTAGTGTCTGGGTACATCATGGATAATTATACTCATGCTGAAATGGCTTACCTTGACAGTTTTACTACCTGTTTTGCGATAGTAACAACTTACTTAGTTGCCAAAAAAGTGTTGGAAAACTGGCTCTACTGGGTGGTGATAGATGCTGCGTCTATGTATTTATATTATGTCAAAGGCTACTACCCAACGTTGGCGATGTTTGTGTTTTATACCTTTATGGCGGTATGGGGTTTTAAAACCTGGTATGAAGAGTACGAGCAACGTAGTGGTAGACGTTTAGTTGAACTCTGAGCTTGCTGCAGCGGCGCAAAAGCTTTTGTGTTCTGCTGCCCCACAATATCATCCAGATATGAACTTGACGCTAGAAAAACTAGCGCGCGGGCTCAGCAACGACAACTATTTGTTAAGTACCTCATCGCAGTTATTTCTCCTCAAACGATATCGCGAGGCATTTCCGGCCAAGGCCCTACAAGCACAACAGCAATTGGCGGGTTTGGCACTGACAACCGCGCCGCTGGTGTGGTGTGAGGAGGATAAACTTGCGCTGTTTGAATACTGGCGGGGTGAGATCTATCAAGGCCGAGATTGGCAAGTGTTAATCATGATGCTGCGCACTTTACATCAACACCAGGCTGATAACCGTGCTGGCGTGGTGATGGATCTCAGTGCGTTATTGGCTAGTTTGACACATGTTGAACAGTTAATCGCGTCGGCAAAGCGCGGTCAGTTAGCCGAGCGTTTACGTACCTACCCAAGTACTTTAGGTTTTTGCCATAACGACTTAGTAATAGAAAATATCCTCTTTGATGGTGAGGATTTTCGCCTGATTGATTTTGAGTTTGCCGGTTATAACGACATTTATTTTGATTTTGCGGCATTAACTGTGAGTTTAGCGCTACAGCGAGTAGAAGCAGAGGCTATGCTCAGCCACTATTTTGCAACAGCAGCTTACCAGCAACTTAATATGGAAAAGCTCACAGACTATCGGCAAGCGTATTTATTACTTTGTGTAGATTGGTACAGCAAGCGTGGGCACAAGGGGATAGCGGCCGACTTAACGGCTCAGCTATACACTTGGTAAATTCACCTGCGCGTCGGATAACTCATACCTCTCTAGCAGCCAATTTTAACGCTAACCGCGTTGAATTCACTGCCAATAGCCAGCTATTGGTGCGTAAATTCGCCTTGTTATCCTTAAAACTTGCTGGCTAGATGAGGGGGTAAAGTAAATTATTACTTTAAAAACAATTGATTAATCTATTTCTTAGCCAAACCTTAGGTTAAGTTAGATACCGCCTAAACGCTCAGCAAGTTCTTTGTACTTCTCAACGTCAGTCTTCTCAAACGTTGGTTCACCACTACTGTCTTGTCCTTTGGCAACTAACAAATTTTCCCGCGCCAAACGTCTTACGCGCTCCACTTTTACACCCAAAAACTCTGCGACTTGTTCAGTTGTCATTTGTGACATTTTGTATACCTCATTGATGACAGGGCTGTAACTTGGCAACCCATACCTATTTATTATTTTTAAAGGATAGTTAAATAACGTGTTTTTTACAGTCTGTATAGTAATTTTTGTGTTTTGCTTAAATATTGCCCATACGATTGCACAAAACTAGCATTTTTCAGCAGTTATCTTTATTATGGCGGGGTTCTTAGGAACAGCAGTGTTGCTCTCGTGGTGAAATGGATATCACGTGGCCCTCCGGAGGCTAAGTTACAGGTTCGATCCCTGTCGAGAGCGCCATTAGCGCCCCCGTCATAAAATGCTTACCATGGCTCTTGTTACAGCCATTTTTTCGCTCTGAAGTAAATACCTATCGCAAATGTGAGTACGAACAGCATTAGCACGAACAAGCCAAATGCAAATGGGCTCTCAGTGCCAGGAATTCCGCCGATATTGACACCGAGTAAACCGGTTAAAAAGCCCAGTGGTAAGAACAGTGCTGCGACCACCGACATCACGTACATGCGTTGGTTTAGTTGCTCAGACATTTGACTGGCGATACTTTGGTGGATCACAGTAGCGTGCTCAATGCTGGTTTCTAGCTCTTCAATGTAGCGCGTCAAATCATTTGAGACTTCGACCAGTTTAGGTTTGTCGGACTCTTGTAGCCAAGTTAGTTTGGCTAAACCCAGCTGGTTCACAGCATCGCGCTGCGGTCGGATATGGCGTTTGAGAGCGATAGCTTGACGACGAATAAGCGCCAGCGCTGCTGTGTCATAAGGGGGCGGGCAGGTCTCAACGATATTTTCGATAACGTCGAGTTGGTCATCCAAGCTGTAAATAATGTCTTGCATACGCAGCGTTAAGCAGTGGGCAATTTCGCATACGAGTTCTGATACACTGCGCGGGCCTTGATTTTGTTTGAGCAGTGCAAATACATCCTGCACAGATTTGATAGAACGTCGCCGACAACTAATCATCAAACGTTCGCTGGCAAATAAACGTAGGGCGACCATGTCTTCTGGGTCTTGCTCGGGGTTAAGATTAACACCACGCAGGAACAAAAAATCGCCTTGCTGAGCTTTAGTGAGTCGTGGTCTCGTTTCATCGGCTAACAGGGCTTCAAGTTCCCAATCAGTAAAAAGTTGCAATGATGCCAGCCAATGAATAGAGCTTTGGTCACTGAAATCGAGATGCACCCACAAAGGTTGTTGTGGTGTGGCATTGGCAATCGCTGCTGTTAAATCTTCCACCGCGATATAGCCACCTTGACCATCTAGGTGAATGGCGTGAACTAAACCTGAAAAGGTACCCATAGTCTTGCTCCCAAAAGTAAATATGATCCCTATATGGTACTTGCAACGTCATATTCAGGCGCTAAGCTCAAACAGTAAGGTATCACTGTGTAGACGTATGCAAAACAGGCGATCAGGTACGGGTTATTTTTCTTATCATCTTTGAAGTAAATACGACAAAGGTCAATCGAAATCATTAATAAGGTAGATAAAAATAACTTGCTGGCATATTGTAACTGATAGCGTATAAAGCACTTTTTTAAAAAGTTTAGACAATGGCAAAACAAATCCAAGTAGGGTGGCGCGAATGGGTGGCTTTGCCGGACTTAGGGATCGCGCGAATAAAAGCAAAAGTGGATACTGGGGCACGGACATCTTGTTTGCATGCGTACCAGTTAAAAACCTTTGAACGAGACGGCGAGCCTTGGGTTGAATTTTGGTTACACCCAGTGCAAAACAACAGCGACATCACCCATAGGTGTGAAGCGAAAATTATCGATAAACGCAATGTTACCGATTCCGGTGGCCATAAGGAAAGCCGTTTTGTGATAGCCAGCCAATTGCATATTGCTGGTAAATCATGGCCTATCGAGATCACGCTAACGAACCGTGATTCAATGAAATTTAGGATGCTGCTTGGCCGTACTGCCATGGCAGGGCGCATTTCCGTAGACCCTGCGGCATCTTTTCTAACTGGACAATAGGACAACAAACATTATGAAAATAGGTGTGCTCTCACGCGATCAGAGCCTATATTCAACTCAGCGCTTAATTGAAGCCGCGCAGCAACGTGGTCATGAAGTCGAAGTGATCGACGCGTTACGTTGTTATATGAACATTAATTCCGATAAGCCAGAGATCCATTACAAAGGGCAGGAGTTAACGCATTTTGATGCGATTATTCCGCGCATTGGCGCTTCTGTGACGTTTTACGGCTGTGCGGTGCTACGTCAGTTTGAAATGATGGGTGTCTATGCACTCAATGGCTCGGTCGCAATCAGTCGCTCGCGCGATAAATTGCGCTCGCTACAATTGTTGTCTCGCAAAGGTGTCGGTATGCCAATTACCGGCTTTGCCTCAAAACCTGACGATGTAAAAGATTTACTGGATATGGTTGGCGGTGCGCCAGTGGTGATCAAACTGCTCGAAGGGACGCAAGGTATCGGTGTGGTGCTGGCGGAAACCCGTAAAGCGGCAGAGAGCGTGATTGAGGCCTTTATGGGTCTTAAAGCCAATATCATGGTGCAAGAATACATCAAAGAAGCGGGCGGTGCCGATATTCGCTGCTTTATAATTGGTGACAAGGTTATTGCTTCCATGAAACGTCAAGCGCAAGAGGGCGAGTTCCGCTCTAATTTACACCGTGGTGGTTCAGCAAGTCTTATCCGCATTACCCCAGAAGAGCGTAAAACGGCTATCAAAGCCGCCAAGGCTATGGGTTTAAGTGTTGCTGGGGTGGATTTACTACGCTCAGAGCGCGGCCCACTAGTGATGGAAGTCAATTCTTCGCCGGGTTTAGAGGGCATTGAAAAGGCCACAGGTAAGGACATTGCTTCTTTGATCATAGAGTTTATTGAGAAAACCACAGCGCAACACAAAGGAGCAGTGCGTGCCGAAGGGTAAGATAAATCAACCTTTCAACTTACTAGATGCTTGTATCGGGGTTGGCGAGCGGCGCACGCTTGACCTCGAAGTGGCAAAATTGTACACCCATACGCCGCTGACTATCCCGATTGAAGTCGTCAATGGCGTGCTCAAAGGGCCAGTACTCTTGGTGTGTGCAGCTATCCATGGCGACGAGCTCAATGGCGTTGAAGTAGTGCGCCAGTTACTAGCCAAAATTGACCCGCGCTCTTTACAAGGCACCTTAATCGCAGTGCCGGTAGTGAACGTGTTTGGTTTTATCCACAAATCTCGCTATTTGCCGGATAGGCGTGACCTCAATCGCTGTTTTCCAGGTTCTGTGCGCGGCTCGTTAGGGGCGCGGATGGCCGATATGTTTTTCCGCCAAGTGGCTGCCAAGTGTACTCATATCATTGATTTACACACAGGCGCTATCCACCGCTCAAACTTGCCGCAAGTGCGGGCTGATCTTTCTCACCCCGAAGCCGCTGAAATGGCTAAAGCATTTGGCACGCCAGTGGTGATTGATGCCTCGCTACGCAATGGCTCCTTGCGCAGTGAAGCCTCTAGCATGGGTATCCCTGTGGTGACCTATGAAGCAGGTGAAGCGCTGCGCTTTGACCCGCTAGCCATTGCGGCTGGGTTAATGGGGGTAGAAAACGTAATGCGAAAACTGAAAATGATTAAAGGTCGGCGTAAAAAAACCATAGCTGAGCCTGTTATCGCTGCGGCAACCAGCTGGGTGCGGGCGGATACCGATGGTATCGTGCGTGCTCAGGTTAGTCTGGGTGAACGGGTGGCTAAGGGGCAAACCTTAGCGTTTATCGACAATCCTTTAGGTAGCAATGAGTTACAAGTTATAGCACCGCGTAGCGGGATAGTGATTGGGCAACAAACTTTGCCACTGGTGAATGAAGGGGATGCGGTATTCCATTTAGCTTATTTTGCTCACGCCAACAGCTTGGTCGAGCAACAGTTGGAAAGCTTTATTGATGAGTTCAGCGATTTTGATGAGCTCAAAACCGCTGAGGTGTTATCTAATTCTTGATTACTTTTTAGGGCCTAAAGTTCGTTTAGCCGCAATGACTTTAGGCTTTTTCGGCTCACTATTAAGTACCATCACAGGTCGAGTGACAAACAAATTGTTTGGATAAACCACTCGATGACCATCGATATTTTGCAGCACCACATTCATCAAGCCCATTTCTAAAATGCGCCCTTCAACAAAGTTAGCACCGTCAATCACACGCACCCAATTGCCTACTTTGGTATCGTTTTGCACAAACATGATAAGAAACGAAGTCAGATTAGACAGGAGTGACCAACCTGCAAACAAGCCGACACCCACCACGGCAAACAGCGAGGAGCCAACTACAAACAATTCACGTAGTTCAAAGCCCCAAAATACCAACAGTAAACACAACAGCAAAATAGCGACGATAATTTTCAACAATAACTCAGCACGATACTGGCGATGTTGGTCAATTTTGCCGCGTGTGATTTTGCTCAGTAAACGTACCGCAGCCGATTGCAAAAAGGGGAAACTAAGTAGCGCAAAGGCTGTCACAATCAGATGGATCTGACTTTTTGCTAAGGCAAGAAGTTCCGTGCCCACAATAACTCCAAAGAAGATAAAAAAGCCCGTTAAGGATAAGCAATTTTAGCCATAAATGCGACTCAATGTACCTCTGTGCGACGATTCGCGGGTTAAAAACGTTCTTTGACGGTAAACAGCCACTGCACTGAATCAACATCATCAGCTTTATCTAAAGGCACAGCCACATCAAAGTGCAACATCAAATTGGCGTTAGCACGGCTAGGGGCTAAGCGTAAACCCACACCGAGATTTTTTAGCACACGGTGGTCTTGGTTAAAGAGTGGTCGGCCGCTCACGCGGCCAATATCGAAAAACGCCGCGCCGCCCACTTTGAACAATTGCCAAAGGTCATATTCCCAGTAATAGCGCTTTTCTAAATTGACTAAAAATAGACTATCGCCTTGCTGATATTTGGTAGGGTAGCCACGTAGGCCAGTTTCCCCGCCAAGGGTCAGCTGTTTATCGGCTGTAAGCTCGCTGGCAGTTTGTAAACTCAGGCTGGCATACCAAGTGTCACGGTAACTGGTATTCAGGTAATATTGCACTGTGGCACTCGATATCAGATTTTGCCAAGCACTTTGTTCAGTCAAATATTGCCCTTGGCTGTTCAGAGCAAAGCGCAACAGACTGCGCTCATCAAGATACATGGCGCGACTGGCGCTGATAGCAAAGGTCGCTTTGCTGTCGTCGTCTTGCCAATGGTTATCGCTATAGCCTAGTTTGGCATCTAAGCTCCAACCCAGATTTAAATCCTCAGTACGAAAAATGGAGTCAAAGTTACGCACTTTAGTGAAATTGTCTTCAAACCATTGCCATTGCACATAAGGGTAAAGCAAGCTGCGCTCGGTGGCGATTGGCAAGGTGGTCGTGGGCAGTGCATAGAAACTTTCTTCTTCATGCTGCAAACCAAACAAGGTGCGGCGCGTCCAGTTGTGGCTCAGTTTATCTGCGTAGCCGAAGAAAATCTGTTGTACGGTACTTTTTTGCTCAAACTCGTTGATGATTTCGCCACGCTCATATTGGGATTCTGTACGCCGGTTACTGTAACTTAGCGCTCCGTAAGAATAGGGAGTGTCGGTGGCAAAAAATGGGTAAGCGATTGAGGCATAATGTAATTCGCCATCGTCGTTATCGGCATATTGTAACCGCCCAGTGTAGCGGCTAGAGAGGATATTGGGGTCTTCATAAATAAAGGTATAACCACTGCGGTCAACGTCTTTGGTATAGGTGAGGGATAAACGTTTACCATAGCCAAACAAGTTGCTTTCGCGAAAGCCAATGCGTGACGCGTTGTCTCCACCACTGCGGCGAAAGCCGAGATCCGGTAACAAAGTCCAGAGATCGCGTGTAACGACAGTAACATGGATATCCCCGTTGCAAGCCACATTGGCATAAAGCCGAGCGTCATACAAATAGGCTTGCTGGCGCAGTAAACGCTCGGATTCGCGTAATAGCTTGGGCTCATAGACATCACCTTCTTGAAATAACAAGATACTGCGGATCACTTCCGGTTTAGTTTGAATATGAGCACGATTAGCAAACCGAAACAACGCATTGTCTTCCTCCGGTAAATCCGTATTAAAGACATTGAGCTGTTGTAAGTTAATCACATGTATGGTTGCGCCATTGGCCTCTGGCAGAGCCGTTTCATCATTCAATTGGCGGCTTAAAGGCACCCTATCTTGTTCTAAGTGATGTTGATTACCGCAACTTGCGGTACTTGGTAGCGTTTGCGCAGAGAGCTGAAATATCATCGATGCGATTAGCGCGCAAAGCAAATACCGACTGACTTGGCAAATGCGTAATGAGGCTGATGGAATGTCGATGATATGCGCCATAATGACTCCAAAGTTGCTTGCTTTAACTTTTAGTCTAACGCCGAAAAGACAACTTTGCTTAAAAAATGTTTTGTAAATCTGGGAGCTTAGCTGCAGCCTGCTGTCCTTCTGGGCTTATCCATAGACTCTCGGAATAATGTTCAAAGTTGAGGTTAAAGCCTTCCTCAGCAAAATGAAAACGGGCTTGGTGGCGATCTGCGCCGAGGTTAATTTCGACTATTTGGATCTCAGGATGGTGAAGAAAAATGCGCGCCCAAAGTGCAAATTCGTCACTATGAGGGAAAATCTCAGGGCTGAGTAGTAAGATTTGGTGTTGGGCGTCAAGCTGGCATATCGGCATAAATGGGATCTCAATTGCGTTAGATGGTTAGTCGCGTGCCAAATGATTTTCGATCAGTTGCATAAATGGGCCGCCATATTTCATCAGTTTGGTAAACCCAACACCGGAGATCTGCAAAAATTCGCTGTCTGTGGTCGGGGTTTTCTGCGCCATTTCTGCCAATGTTTTATCATTAAATACCACGTATGGCGGCACATCATCGGCATCGGCCAGCTCTTTACGTAAGCTTTTAAGTTTAGCGAAGAGTTTACGGTCGTAATTAAACTTGGCCAGTTTATCTTCATAAACGTGTACGGCCTGCAAGCGTGGCTCTGCCAGTTGCAGCGCATATTCACTACGTAGTACCGAACGTGCGGCTTCGGTTAAACGTAGCGCCGCACCTTGGGTGATATCTTGCTCAAGTAAACCAAGGTGCACCAATTGGCGCAGCACACTCAACCAAAACTCACTGCTATGCTCTTTGCCTATGCCATAAGTACTAAGCTGGTGGTGTAAATTATCGCGAATACGGCTGGTGTTGGCGCCACGGAGGATCTCAACAATATATCCAAAACCAAACCTTTGCTCCGCGCGATAAACACAAGAGAGCGCTTGCTGGGCAACCAAAGTGCCGTCAAAACGTTTGGGAGGATTTAGGCAGATATCGCAGTTGCCACAAGGGTGGCGCTGATATTCGCTAAAATAGTTCAGGAGAATTTGGCGCCGACAAGTTTGTGCTTCAGCGAAGCTCGCCATCGCGGCAAAGCGTTGCTCTTCCACGCGGCGGCGTTGCTCATCTTCAATATCTTCAAAAAAGCGTCGCACGCGGCCAATGTCTGCCGGGTCGTAGTACAAAATCGCTTCAGCAGCCAAGCCATCACGGCCAGCACGGCCGGTTTCTTGGTAATAGCCTTCAATACTTTTTGGGATATCGTAATGCAGCACAAAGCGTACGTTGGGTTTGTTGATCCCCATGCCGAAGGCCACGGTTGCCACCACAATATGAATATCATCGCGGGCAAAACCGGTTTGCACCATGTGCCGCGCTTCGTTAGTCAGCCCCGCATGATAGGCTGCGACGTTAAAGCCGGCTTCAGCGAGTTTTTCGGCCACTTCGTCAACGCGTTTGCGGCTGGTGCAATAAATAATCCCACTCTGCCCTTGTTGCGAGCGCAAGTAACGCATCAGCTGCGCCATAGGTTTGAATTTTTCTTCTATGGTGTAGCGGATATTCGGACGGTCAAAACTGCCAGTATGAATAAACGGCTGCACCAGCCCGAGCTGCTGCACGATATCACGACGAGTTGCAGTATCAGCTGTGGCGGTGAGTGCCATCATAGGGACACGAGGAAACTCGTGCTTGAGCCGCTGTAACTGGCAATAATGTGGCCGAAAGTCATGACCCCAGTGTGATACGCAGTGGGCTTCGTCAATAGCAAATAACGCGATGGGTAAGTGCTGTAAGCGCTCTAAAAACTCGTATTGGAGGATTTTTTCTGGTGCCACATAGAGCAGTTTGATTTCGCCCTGATGGAGGCGTTGGTAAATAATCTGCTGTTCGTCCCGCTGCACACTGTTATTAATGAATTCGGCCGCAATACCGAGCGCTTGCAGCTGTGCAACTTGATCTTGCATCAGAGAGATAAGCGGCGACACCACCACAGTCAGCCCCGACATCACCAAAGCAGGAACTTGATAGCAAAGCGATTTCCCCCCACCCGTGGGTAGTAAAACTAAGCTATCTTGACCGCTCAGCGCCGCTTCAATAACCGCCAATTGACCATCACGAAATTCATGGTAGCCAAATGTTTGTTTTAGTACGGAATGAGGCGTAACGGGCGTTGGATTGATGGATGCAACTTCACTCATGGCGGGCATTCTAGCGTTTTTTGGGCAAGCTTGTCTTGCACTTTTGCAGAGTTTTGCGGCCAGCAAAGTGTGAATGTGGTGCTAAGCCTAATGGCGTGACTTTAAAAATTGTAGGCGCCATATCACCTAATGGGTTAATGGCGCAGAAGCTTCAAAAAATCGATAGCTGGGGGTTAGAAATGTGAAGAGCCGCTGTTGACTTCGCGCATGGATAAGCCATTCATGACGCCTTTAGCATCAAACTTAATAGTGACAAACTTTTGCTCGCCTTTTGAGCCACCCGCATAAACGCCAGCAACAGGTACGTAGCTCAAGCCGCTACTTTTGTTTTCGTAATATTCATAAGTCCAAACAACATCGCCATTAGCCATGTCGTCCATACCCGTTGGGTCGCCAATTGCAGTGCGAACATCTTCCTGAGTGGTTTGGCCTTTTTTAAAGCTTTTAACAACTTCCATGTCAAAATCTTTGCCCGATTGTGTGCTGCTACATGCGGCTAAAACTAACGCAAACAACGCGATGATAAACTTGTTTTTCATACATTTTCCTTAAAAGTATTGAGATCCTTACACCTAGAAGCTGAGCTTGGAGCCTAGCCATATCGAGTTATTTGGCGATTGGCTCAGTGCTATTCCTGTTCACTGCATTATCAGATTGTGTGGTTACAATGTTCAGAAGAAGGTAGCTTCAGGCGGCCATTATCGAAGCGAAACTTTCGGGTTACAAATTATTTTTAATGCTAAAGTATTGGTTTATTGCGCGTAATGCGGGGTTTGTGTACTTTTTGTATCAGTCGCTTGGCTAGGTCGCAAGGTGCTCTGTGGGCTAATTAAGGTAATGGCATGATTTTAATATCTATATTTATAGTCTTAAAGATATTCGACTATTCCGTTTGATGCGAATGGATTATTTATTCTAACTTTGGTGTCAATAAAACTTTTTTGCATAAGAAACATACAAAGGTTATGAGGCTTCTTTAACTTCCTTGCACAGTGCGCAAAAAGCGGCTAACGTCTATCTCATCTGACCAGTTGCGAGCCAATTCAACCATGAACAGACAAACGCTCATTGAAAAAGTGGCGGACATTTTTGTCAGCCAAATGCCATACAATCAGTTTTTGGGCATTGCCGTACAGACTTTAAACCCAGAGCGAGCGGCGATAACTCTGCCTTGGCAAGATCAGTTTATAGGTAACCCTACTCAACGCATTTTGCATGGTGGGGTGATTTCTGCAGTACTGGATAATGTCGGTGGTATGTTGGCAGCAGCGTCCATTATAGATAAATTGCCTGACAGCGAACTCCATACCGTACCAAGCAAACTTGCTACCCTTGGCACCATAGATATCCGTACTGACTTTTTACGCCCTGGTCGCGGCACGCTGTTTACCGCCACCGCGCATTTAATTCGCTCCGGTAATAAAGTATGCGTGTGCCGGATGGAGCTACATAACGAAGAAGGTACGCAAATCGCTTTTGGCACCGCCACTTATTTGGTTGGTTAGCGTGTTTTGCGGCTTGCCGTGTTCTGATCGTATTGTCACAAGCAAGCTGTATAATGATGCCCTTGGGATACTTTGATGGGAATATCATGTCGACAGAGGCAAGTGAGAAAAGGGGATATCTACTAGCTTGTGGTGCCTTTTTAATGTGGGGCTTGGCGCCGATTTACTTTAAACAGTTGCAGCATATCGCCGCAATGGAAATTTTATTGCACCGCGTGGTGTGGTCAGTGCTGTTTATGGCTTTGATTATAGTCGTTATTAAACAGTGGGCAAAAGTACGCGTGGTGCTTGGCTCGCCAAAGCTAATTGCGATGTTAGCGTTGACCGCGGGCTTGCTTGGTTTTAACTGGGGGTTATTTATCTGGGCGGTAAATAACCACCATATGTTAGATGCAAGCCTTGGCTACTATATTAACCCGCTGCTCAACGTGCTGTTAGGCATGCTGTTTTTGGGCGAGCGCTTACGAAAATGGCAAGCGATAGCCGTTGCACTGGCGGCAACGGGTGTAATCATCCAAGTGATAAGCTTTGGCTCGTTCCCGGTTATTGCGTTTGCGCTGGCGGGGTCTTTTGCGCTTTACGGACTGCTGCGTAAAAAGCTCGCGGTCGAGTCTTTACCCGGCTTGTTGCTAGAGGCATTACTGTTGACACCATTTGCGTTGTTGTACTGGTTTTTGGCAGAGCCGAGCAGCAGCTCAGATATGTTTGCCAATGATTGGTGGACTAATACCTTACTGATTAGCGCAGGTATTGTTACCACTTTACCGTTACTGTGTTTTACTGCGGCAGCAAAGCGCATTCCGTTATCAACACTAGGTTTTTTCCAATATATTGGACCAAGCTTAATGTTTATTTTGGCAGTGGTGCTGTATGGCGAAGTGTTCAGTGCTGAGCGGGTGGTGACATTTGCCTGTATTTGGAGTGCTTTGGCGCTATTTAGCTGGGACTCGTTACGACAACGCCACAAAAACAAACGCGCTGCGGTTGCAAACGCATAACTAACGATACGCGGACAAGGCTTAGTTAACTGAGCTTTGTCCAAAGCGCGCTACCCCAGACGAGCGCGACAATCACTAAACTAAAGGTTACTGCCGCTGAACCCATATCTTTAGCGCGTCCTGATAATACATGCCGTTCTAAACTGACTCTATCGGTCAGCGCTTCAATCGCAGAATTCAGTAACTCGACAATCAATACCAGCAATAACACCGACACCAGCAATGCCCAGTGCGATGGAGAATCGGCCAGCCAAAAAGACAGCGGTAACATCAGCATGGCAAGCATTGCCTCTTGGCGAAATGCGGCTTCATTGAACCAAGCTGCACTAAGACCTTTACGCGAACAATTGGTGGCTTTGACGATGCGGCCAAGACCGCTGCCGTTGGGTTTATTGTTCAAAATAAGCTCCACAAATGAGTTGCAAGGGCGAGCACATGTGCCTGCCTAAGGGGCAGATCGACGGCTGGAAAGAGTATATGAAGCATGTCACGAACTCAACTAAGAAATCTGTAAAAAATCGTGGGCTGACTTGCACAATCAGCCAGCTTTGCTTAACTGTGAGAACAAAATAATTGGAGTACTGAATATGGCAATTGTATCGGCTTCGCCGCTTAACACCTTTTGCTGGGCTGAGCTTTGCAGCAATGATTGGCAGGCCGCGAAAACGTTTTATCTTAATTTGTTCGATTGGACGGCAGTGGATCAGCCCATTGGTGAGGACTTTTATTACACTTTGATGCAAAAACAAGGCGTCGATGTGGCGGCTATGTATCAAATGATGCCGATGCAAGCTGAGCAAGGTGTGCCAAGCCATTGGCTGGGTTATGTGGCTGTAGATAACGTTGATGCAATGGCAGAAAAAGCTATAGGTTTGGGCGCCAAAGTACTGTGTGAGCCGCATGATGTTCCCGCAGCTGGGCGCACGGTTATGCTGGAAGAACCCGGTGGCGCAGTGTTTTCATTATGGCAAGCGAATGGCCATCCTGGCACGCAACGTAAATTAGAAACCAATGTGCCGTATTGGCATGAATTAGCCACTAAAGATGCGCAGCAGAGCCGCAGCTTTTATTGTGGTTTGTTTGGCTGGCAAGCTGAGCTTAAACCTATGGAAGGTTTTGACTACACGCTATTTTGTGTTGATGGTTCGCCAATCGCGGGGATGATGCAAATGACCGCAGAGTGGGGCAACATTCCGCCGCACTGGATGATTTATTTTGCCGTAGCCAACACCGATGCCATGCTCACTAAGGTCGAGCAGCTAGGGGGCCAAGTGTGCGTGCCAGCAACTGATATTCCAGAAGTCGGGCGTTTTGCAGTGATCACTGACCCAAGTGGGGCGGTGTGTTCAATTTTGCAGTCGTGCATGAATGATGTGTGCGATGATTAACGCAAGGTGTGAATAAGCACAGCCGTTATTACCAGCTGGGACTGTACCTTGTTACCTGCAGTGTTGGCTTCGCTCCTTCAGTCCAATCACATTGGCTAGCTATGTGATTGGAGAAACGTTTACTTATTGCCTACCTGCCATGCCAAGTAATGTGAGTATATAATGCCCTTTGGTTTTTGGTGTTTTTAATCAGGATGAAACGATGGCAACAGTGGGTCATGTGGTGGTCACAGGCGCAAATCGCGGTATTGGTTTTGAATTTTGCCGCCAGTATCAGGCTTTAGGTTATCAAGTTACCGCTATTGTGCGCACGCCTTCGGAAGCGTTGTTGGCACTTGGCGTAACCGTTATCGCGGCTGTGGATGTCGCCAATGCAGCGCAAGTGGCAGCCTTAACGGCGCAGTTTAATGATAAGCCGATTGATATTTTAATTAATAACGCCGGCATTTTTCATAATGAAACGCTCAGCAATATGGATTTTACTGCGCTTGAGCGTCAATTACAGGTGAATGCAGTAGCACCGATACGCGTCACCCATGCGCTGCAACATGCGTTAAAGCCGGGCAGCAAAGTGGCGATGATCACTAGCCGCATGGGCTCTATCGCAGACAATGGCTCCGGTGGTTATATCGGGTATCGGATGTCAAAAGCGGCACTCAATGCTGCCGGTGTAAGCTTGGCTCATGAGCTAAAACCGCGTGGTGTTGCAGTGGCGTTATTGCATCCAGGCTTTGTACAAACGCAAATGGTGAACTTTGCTGGTGATATTTCCGCCGAACAGTCAGCTGAGCGTCTCATTTCTCGTATATCTGAGCTAAACTTAGCAAACAGTGGCCGCTTTTGGCACAGCAATGGCGACGAGTTGCCTTGGTAGTAGCAGGTAGGGTCATACCCGCCTAACGAGAAGAGAAAAATATGGAATTAGCTGAAAACAGTCACTTGCAATTACCTTTGTTTAAACTAGACGGCAACTTAGCTTCGCGCCCACCTGAACAGCCGGATCTTGAACTCAGCACCCCGTTGGATGCAAATTTACTGGCGCTACTTTGCCAAAACCCGAGCAGCGAAGAGAGCGTCAGTATTCCGCTTGAGCGCTTTAGTTTACAAGCTTTGGGTGAAGATTATAAATCTTTAGATGTGTCTTTGGCGGTGGCTGAACTGGTGTTAAATCACGGTCCAGTACTGAATGCGGTGGTGAGTTTTGACGACGAATTGCTATTTGTATCACCTCCTTTAGAGATGATGCCAACCTTTGATTTAGACTTCGAGGTGGATGAGCAATAAGCTCACCCACCTAAGCCGTTAGATTTCACTGGCGGCTTGCACTGCAGCCAGCAGCACAGCTTCATTTAAGCGCACTTTATAATTTGGATTGGCGTATTGGAATTGCACCAAACCGTTTTTATCAACCACAAACACCGCTGGAACAGGTAACGCCACCTTTTCCGTACCATCAAGGGCAACAAAGTTCACCCCCATTTTGTTACGATACGCCAATGCAGTTTTATCATCGAGATAATAGGCTAAGCCGAGGGCTTGGCTAAACGCTAACGAATCGTCAGAGAGTAAAGTATAAAAAGGGTTTGGAATCGTGCTTTTCGCCAGTTGCTCCGGTGCATCGGGTGAAATGGCAATCACTTGTGCATTCAGTGCTGCCAACTTTGCTTCAAGTTTTTGTAAGCCAGCCAGCTGTCTGGAGCAGTACGGACACCAGCCACCGCGATAAACCACCAGTACGGATAGCTTACCCTCGGTCAGGGTTTTAATGGTGATGGATTCATTTTGGCTGTTTTTTAAAGTGGCAGCCGGTAAGCTCAAACCAGGTAACAACGGGCTGACTTGTTCTGGTGCATCAAAAATATTGGTTGCGCTAGCTGCAACCGTAAGTGGCGAAATCAAACAAAATAGTGTCGCAACAACGACGTGAAATAAACGCATACGGCCTCCAGTTTAGTGTTTGCTAGAAGACAGTGGAAGTGACGAAAAACTTTCATTCGGGTATCATAAGCGTTCAAAAATACCATGAGAGAAAGCCATGTCTGCAAATATCACTAAGCTGACCGTGATGCTGGAAATGCAACACGCCATGAACACTAAAGTCCACGAAAACTGGTTTGAGCAGGGCTTTGAATGGTACCGCGCAATTTGGGTTGAGTGTGCTGAAATGCTTGACCACTACGGCTGGAAATGGTGGAAAAAACAAACTCCAGATGTAGAACAAGTGATTTTAGAGCTGGTGGATATTTTCCATTTTGGTTTGTCACTACGTATTGATGGCAAAACGTCGTTCGCCACTTTAGCTGAAGGCTTAGCAGCAGAACTTGCAGCGCCAACCCAAGCGCAAGATTTTAAAGCCACTTTAGAGCTACTTGCCGCTGCTGCGGTGGCTGATAAGGCCTTTGATGCGCACGCTTTTGCTGGCTGTATGGCACAAATCGGCATGGACTTAGATGACCTCTATCGCGGTTATGTGGGTAAAAATACCCTGAACTTCTTCCGCCAAGATCACGGCTACAAAGACGGTAGTTACATCAAAGTGTGGGACGGCAAAGAAGACAACGAACATCTGATGGATGTGGTCAAAGCACTTGACACCAACCACGCCGATTTCGCCAAGCAAGTTTATGCCGGATTACAAGCGCGTTATCCTGCCTAATCTTGCAAGTTGAACTGGCAGGCTATCTGCCAGTTCGACAAGTTAGTAATATTTATTTACACCTTTAGCGCAAAATTCAGCGAACTAAATCTGCGTTACCACGCTCCAACTTGCTATTAATAACAGCAAGGAAATGATGATGAGCGCACAGCCTTTCTCAACACGTACCATGCAATTTCTCAAAGAAAACCGTAACTTTATTTTATTCATCGGCTTGATGTCGGTGTTTCGTAGCGCCTTTGCCGATTGGTATACCGTACCAAGCGGCTCGATGCAGCCGACCATAGAAATTGGCGACCGCATTACCGTGAACAAAATGGCTTACGATTTACGCGTGCCGTTTACCAATCACTCGCTATTACGCACCGGTGAGCCTGCCCGAGGCGATATTATGGTGTTTGATTCCAGTGCTGCGGATGAGCGTTTAATTAAACGGGTAGTCGGTTTGCCGGGTGATACTATCGCTATGCGTGATGAGGTGGTGATTTTAAATGGTAAACCGCTTACGTATCAGCTTGATAGCGAAAGCGCCGCAGTGCTTATCGCCCGTGAACAACTCGGCACCCTTAACCACGCGATTCAACTCGATACAACACGCCCTGCAGCCTTGGCAAATTTTGCTGCGGTTACGATTCCGGCCGACCACTATTTAGTGCTTGGCGATAACCGCCGCAGTAGCGCCGACTCGCGGGTATATGGCTTAGTACCAAGAAATGAACTACTCGGCAAGGCCACCTATGTGGCGTTTTCACTTGATTGGGACAACCACTATTTGCCACGTCAAGACAGGGTAATAAAAGACCTCTATAACTAGAGCGCGTTGGTAAAGGTAACTCGTCAAGGTCAACACGTCATGCAGCCAACGTTATTATTTGGTAATGCGCGGGTCACTTTGGCCCTCGCTTGATGAGTTTACTGAGGGAGCCTAAGTCGAGGAGGGTTACCTAATATGGTGCGGAGTATGCACAACTAAACCCTCATTTCACTTTGCTTTCCTCTATGGTTTGTATATCGATATTTATCAGGGGGAGATATTGGGCCGCGAGTTCAATCCTATTTAATACATTCAATTTCTTATAAATATTACTAGCGTGAAACTTAACAGTATTTTTCGTAATAAATAGTCTCTCTGCGATACCTTGATAAGAATATCCACTGAGGAGAAAGCGGAAAACATCGCACTCTCTTTTCGACAACCTATTTCTGATGCTGTGCATACGCGCCTCCTCATTTCCTACATTTCTATGAACCATCCTATATTTCATTTTCTTTCTATTCAATGCTGAAAAGTTGCTTTTATCTTCTTTTTCTCTTCCTCGTTTACTCACTTTCTCAACCTGCTTAGACCAAGCGAGATATTTTAAAGGATGAATTTTATATTATGTTTTTGTTTTATATTGATTTTTGTTTTTATTGGTTGATGGCGTAGTAAGTCTTTATGAAAAACTACCCTTTCGGATGGTTTCACTTTATGGCAATGGTGCTAATGTTTTTGTACCTCTTTTTGGCGGGCCAATCTGAGGTGAAAAGTCATCAAAAGCCAATCTGAGTTTGAGAACTTATAACTCATTATAGGTATACCCGAGATGTTCTAAAGGGCTGACTTTTTGGTGTATTAGTGAAATGAGGTGGTGGAAACCCTGGCCATTCAATGACAGGTACAGGTGGTTATACCCAAAGAAATGATGGTAGTGGGTATTCTCAGTCTGGTTCTGGTCACTATAGACAAACCTGTTAACTCTCTCGTGTGATTGCCATGGATAATTTAAGTGTTATACATTGGCAATCATTTTAATTAAATACATTGAAATTAAATACCTTTAATTTTTCTTGGTTTTAATCTTGAAAAGCTGCGAGAATAAAATGTTAAAATCAATCGATAGGTTGCAAGTAATATTGAAAGTATCGGAGCGATACAATTTAGCTTGTTCGTATTGCTACTGTTTTTTTAGCGGTGACAAGTTATACAAAGAATGGTCTTTATTAATTTCAAAGAGAATAATAAATGAACTTGTTGGTTTTTTGTTGAGATCAATTAGTCAGGTAAAGATCAATCTCGTAGAGGTTTCTTTTCATAGTGGTGAGCCGCTATTGCTTCCCATAAAAAATTTGAAGCAATGTGCGAAGTGTTACAACGAAAGCTATCCCCTTATGTAAAACTAAAATTTGCATTATTGTTGTTTTCAACCTCAGCGTTAAGCCAAGAAGTTTGTAATGCAACTTTTGATATCAATATAAAGGAAAATAATAACCGTATTTCAGTTTTATATAAAACGCGCGATAATGTTGAGCTAATTAAACTCGCTGCCTATTACTCTGCCAGTAGGGCATTTGACGGTGAAGGCTCAGAAGTGAAACGCACTGATGACGGTCATATTGCTATTGATAACTCTAGTGAAACTGGGTCTAAATTATCATTAAAACCTCTTAATTCAACATTCAACGCTACATACGCACCTTATGTAAACTTGGGTAAAAAGCACGGTCTACATTTGTATTCCATAACACCCATTCAAGTCAAGTTTAAGCATCAAGCGCACTGGAGTTCAGTTGCAAGTAATTGCATTCATTATTTCGCTGAAGATGCTTTGCATGGATATAAATATAAAGTAGATGATTCAAATGCTTTTGTTGTTCTTGACTTTAATGCTAAGGGTGTTGTTGAAAAAAGTATAAATAAATTTAACTTTATCTTTAACGAAGCTACACCTAAGTGGATTGAGGGTTTGGTTAGGCGTAATTTTCCGTTGCTTTTTTATTTTTATAAGAAAAATTTAAAATCGGGAGGTAACTATCGTTTTAATATACTAGTCAGTTTTGAAAGGTCAGAATATCCTTTCTATGATGGCGGGGTGCATGATAATAGTACATTTTTGTTCAGATTTGGAGGTGAACAATATCTGGATTACGATGAATCCTTGGCCAATGAAATTTTAGATTTTATCGCCCATGAAGTTTTCCATAGTTGGACAACTAACCACTCAAGCCAAGCTGCATGGCTTAAAGAAGGGGCGGCGGATTATGCTGCAAATATAGCAAGATTTCGTTTGAAGATGATCGACGAGAGTGTATTTTTAATCAGAAATAATCAACAAAAATTATCTTGTCTACTAGGCTACAGCCATAGAGTCATCCCAAATCAATTTGATTGGCAAGGCCGCTACAGTTGTGGTCATGCCTTCTTGAGCAATTTAATAGGTGATGCAAATTTCTTCCGTTACTGGCGAAGTCAGCTAAAAAATAGCGGCAGTAGTGATGCTGATTATTTTATCAACTATATTTCAATTAAAAATCGCAATGCGGTCAAACTATTAACGGGAGATGCCGCTGAACTTGTGCCGGAACAAATAGCAGACGGATTTAATAATCTAATTGGAGAAGTTTTCGTCAATGAAATGATGTCTAGCGAAGTTATAAGAACAACCGTATTTGAGCATTTGATGTTGAGTGCATGTAATGGCCAAATTTCATTTGAAACTCGCCATCAGCAAGTAAGAATGTACTACCAAGATAGCTGTCTTCCAGATTTTAAAAATGCGACTGGCTATATACAAAAGCTCAACGGCATAGATATTCGCAACTCGGGTTATCAACTATTAGAAAGTTATTTTTCTTCCTGTGAAACGAAAAAATTCATTTTGGTAGAGGGTGATGGTTTCTCTGCTCAACTTCCATGCAAAATAGCACCTCATATTGTTGGTAGTGTTCATTTTAAAAAAGTACAAGCAAATAATTTAACAGGACAATGAAAAGATGAAGCTACATGTACTAGCGCCTTTGAAGCCATGGTTCAAATTTATTTTTCCAACTCATTTTTAATTTTTTGAGGTAATTCTTGTTTAAAACCCGACTGTCTTTAGTGTTCTCAAATTAATATTAAAAAGCAGAAGACTGAATCGTCAGTTACTTTGTTTTGATGGAGCTGTGCGCTGTTATTCTTAGCGCACAGCCAGGCAGTGTTAGCTATCTAAAAAGCTCATTTATGCATTTTTTTTGAGATACGCAATTACTTTCAGAATCCAAGAACGGTTCCGTTCTGCGTTTCGCTTAGCCAAATAGGCGTGCTTGTATGCAAGATCGCGCTGTTTGATGCAAGGCATACTGAAAGACAATATCAAGATGGATACCCCTCCTGATTATGGCAGCCTTCCCAAGCTGGAACTTGTAGCGTTTTAATTGGGGTAATTCAATTTTAGGTAGAATTTATCTTCCAAAAACAACCTTATTTTGATTTAGTGGAATTAGTTAATTTCGATCTAAGGAAACTTTAAATGAGTGATGTTTTTATTGGTGTTATTTCATCAGTCGAATTTTGGAAAGTTGTTATCCCTGCAATCGTGGCAATAGGTATAGCATTTTTATCTCATCAATGGGCGGTTTCTAGACAACTCGCAGAGCAGAGGAAAAAAATGAGAATTGAATACCTTGTTTCGTCATTTCGGTCTCTCATGATGTTTTCAAATAATCCTAAAAAACATGAAGGAGCTGGGAATCTTCGAGAAGCAACCATAGCGATTCAGTTCTTAGGTAACAAAAGCCAAGTAGAAATGTTGCATGGCATTGTAGATGAATTGCTAAAGCCTAACGGAAAAGCTGAACTCGATCCTTTGCTCGCATCTCTCAGAGATGAGCTACGTGAAGAGTTAAACCTTGAGAAAGTTGAAGGAAATATTTACTGGACTCACCCTCAAGAAGAAACAGTTAACCCTAAATAATTTGTAGTGTAAGCGGTCTTGTAAGCAGTCGCGCTCAGTAAATGATAGAAAAGAAAAAGCCCTCAAACCTTACGGTTCAAGGGCTTAATTTGGTGGCCCCGCCTGGGCTAAAAATGCATTAAAATCAAGTTCTTATTGTGTGTAAGGGCTTTCTCATCCCCACATTTTAGCGGCTTTGAGCCGCGTTGTTCCACCCTCTTTTAATTTTAAATCAGTGGAACAAAGGTGAAACATGCCTGAATTAACAAGATCATTCACAGACCAATTAGTTAGTAACTTACCTGTTAAAAAGCACATTCAGATTTACACAGACCGCCATCATTCGCATTTAAAGTTGCAAGTACGGCCATCGGGCAGAAAGAGCTATTATTTTAGAGCTAAGTGTAATGGTAAAGATATTAAACGTAAGCTTGGTGAAGTAGGCCAACTCACCGTCTCAATGGCAAAGGTACTTGCTGATAAAACATTGCGAGAATTAAGACATAACAATCATGAGCGGCCACATCAGGCTAACGGAGGGAAACCACCGTTAATGGCTGCTTAACCTCTACTTTTAGCTACGGTTAAAAATGGGAGGATTACCGCTTGAAGTTCACATGCTTCTGTCTGAAGCTAAGCGAGTCACATCTGAGGAATATTTGCTGTTGTGTCAGCGTAAGAATATGTCTAGTCTCATTGATACATACAGTCGCTATAGGAGAGATTTCAGAAGCCGACTTAAACAGCTTAACAAAGATGAGTTTGACATTATTGATACTAATAGAGGTGAATTGTATATGGTGACACGAATCACATCATAGGTATTATTTTGCAGAAGGAGCATCTAAATTTAAACAGTGCAAAAATTGAGTGGGCATAATACGTTCTAAGCGGTCTGCCTCCACAAGATCAGACGTTTATGTGGATTTTGTTAGACTTATTAGGTTTATTACATCAACTATAAACGTTTCAGATAGGGCAGATTGACAAAAAGAGTGGAACAAATAAACTAAAGGGTGGAACAAAAGTGGAACAGAAACGTACTGATTTGGTTTAAGTTGTTGATTTTGCTGTTTTCTTTGTAGATAAATGGTGGCCCCACCTGGACTTGAACCAGGGACCTACCGATTATGAGTCGGGTGCTCTAACCAACTGAGCTATAGGGCCATTTGGAATATGCTGTTGATGCCATTGCGGCATTTATCAAAGCGCAGGCAGTATAAGAAGTTTTGCCGTTCTTGTCACTATTGATAAGGCAAAAAATTAACTGACTATCAATCAATTGCTCAAATTATCCACATCTTGGCCGCTTTGGGCGAAATTGCTTGCCGCAAGGGAGGCCGTTTCTGTTATGTGACTTTATATTGGGTGATTTAAGCGGATTTAGAAAGAAAAAAGCCGGCGCATGCCGGCTTGGAGAATGGGTTATTTTAAACCTAATTTTTTCTCTAAATAGTGGATGTTGGTGCCACCATTTTTGAAATTTTCATCCGCAAGGATCTTCTTGTGAAGTGGGGTATTGGTTTTAATACCGTCAATCACTAACTCGTTTAACGCATTACGGGCGCGAGCAATGGCTACATCACGGTTTTCACCGTAGGTGATGAGCTTGCCAATCATTGAATCGTAGTGCGGTGGTACAGAGTAATCTGCGTAGATATGGCTGTCCCAACGGATCCCTAAACCACCTGCTGGGTGGAAGCGAGTAATTTTGCCCGGTGATGGGATAAAGGTTTCAGGATCTTCAGCGTTGATACGACATTCAATCGCATGGCCACGGATCACCACATCTTCTTGGGTAATCGACAGCGGTTGGCCAGCGGCAATTTTTAGCTGCTCTTTCACTAAGTCGATACCAGTAACCATTTCTGTTACAGGGTGTTCTACCTGAATACGGGTGTTCATTTCGATGAAATAAAACTCGCCGTTTTCATATAGGAATTCGAATGTACCTGCGCCGCGGTAACCGATTTCAACACAAGCTCGCACACAGCGATCGCCGATGTTTTTACGCATTTCAGCAGTAATACCCGGTGCTGGTGCTTCTTCAACCACTTTTTGGTGGCGACGTTGCATTGAACAGTCACGCTCACCTAAGTGAATCGCATTACCTTGACCGTCAGCCAGTACTTGCACTTCGATATGACGAGGGTTTTCAAGGAATTTCTCCATGTAAACCATGCCGTTACCGAAGAATTGCTTCGCTTCAGATTGAGTCAGGGCAATGGCGTTTACCAGCTCGCCTTCATTACGTACTACACGCATACCGCGACCACCACCGCCGCCTGCGGCTTTGATGATAACTGGATAACCAATGCGTTTAGCAATTTGCAGGTTGCGCTCGTTATCTGCAGTAAGTGGACCGTCAGAGCCTGGTACACAAGGTACGCCTGCTTTACGCATGGCGTCGATAGCAGATACTTTGTCGCCCATTAAGCGAATTGTATCACCACGAGGGCCGATAAAGATGAAACCACTTTTCTCAACTTGGTCAGCAAAATCAGCATTTTCTGACAAAAAGCCATAGCCTGGGTGAATGGCAACCGAGTCGGTCACTTCTGCCGCGGCAATAATACGCGGAATATCTAAATAGCTTTCAGATGCCGCTGGTTTACCGATACAAATAGTTTCGTCCGCCAAAAGCACGTGCTTTAGGTCGCGGTCAGCAGTGGAGTGGACGGCAACGGTTTTAATGCCGAGTTCTTTACAAGCACGCAATACCCGTAGCGCAATTTCGCCACGGTTTGCGATGAGCACTTTATCTAACATAACGTTGACCTCGTGCGCGATTATTCGACGATGAATAGCGGTTGGTCGAATTCAACAGGTTCGCCGTTTTCAACTAGGATTGCTTTCACTACACCGGCTTTGTCTGAGGTGATCTGGTTCATCATCTTCATCGCTTCGATGATACATAGTGTGTCACCGACTTTAACGCTCGAACCTACTTGGACATAAGCTGCCGCCTCTGGAGAAGCTGCTGCGTAGAATGTACCAACCATAGGTGATTTCACTTCGTGGCCAGCAGGTTTTGCTGCCGCTGCTGGAGCTGCTGCTTCTACTGCCGCGGGTGCCGCCGCTGGTGCTGCGACTGGGGCTGGTGCTGCTGCATAGTGAATTGGAGCTTGCATCACAGGCGCATTGCTATAGCGGTTGATGCGAACTGATTCTTCACCTTCGGTGATCTCAAGCTCGGCAATACCTGATTCTTCTACTAATTCGATAAGCTTTTTGATTTTGCGAATATCCATAACTTGACCCGCCTGTTAGTTAATTTTATTAATCTTTACTTTGCAAAACGGTCGATGGCAGACAGTAGCGCTGCTTCGTACCCTTTTGCACCTAAACCACAAATGACAGCCACCGCGACATCAGAAAAATAAGAATGATGACGAAATGGCTCGCGTGCGTGCACATTGGTTAAATGCACTTCATAAAACGGTATAGCGACACTTAATAGTGCGTCGCGAAGTGCCACACTCGTATGCGTAAATGCTGCTGGGTTAATGATAATGACATCAATTTGTTGCCATGCGCCGTGAATGACATTAATTAACTCAGCTTCGCTATTACTTTGTACATGTTCGAGGTGAACTTCATGCTGTTGTGCGGTGACTTGCAAGGTTGCCATTATATCTTGCAACGTTTGCGTGCCGTATCGTTCAGGTTCGCGTTTGCCTAACATATTTAAGTTAGGGCCATTTACAACTAAAATCTTTAACTTTGCTGTCATAATTCGCGAAGTCCCTGAGATAAGAAAACAAACAGATTTTTCATTAAAATTTGTTTGTTAAATTAAGCCGTTCAACAACAAATAGCAAATTTTTCTCACTTTCGTGCACTATTATAGAGCGTTCGAGTTAAATAGCAGCAAAATACTGGTCTAATGAGAAGGGGCGCAGGGCCCCTTGGAGAAGATTAACGCAAAACGGCGTTGCTCACTTTGGTTAAATGGCTGGCAAATTCATCTTCGCCTACAAAGCCAGTTACCCGATACTGTGGTAATTCTTCGCCATTAGCATCGAAAAACAAAATACTCGGTAAGCCAAACACGTTAAAGGCTTCCATTATCTCAATGCTACGCGCATCACTTTCGGTTAAATCGAGCTTAAATAGCGCAAAATCGGCAAAAGCGGCTTGAACTTGCGGTTTGGGAAAAGTGTATTTCTCAAACTCTTTACACGCTACGCACCATTCAGCATACAAATCCACCATCGCGACTTTACCTTCGGCATTGGCTTGTGCAACTGCTTTGTGTAGCGCATCTAAGTCGGCCAACAAGGTAAATTCGCCTGTTTTGTGGGTTTTTAGCTGCACAACCGCTTCAGGTTTGACAAATTGTTGATAGACAATTAAGCCGCCAGACATAAATGCCGCAAGCGCTGCTGCCCATAAGAAAGTTTTAGCTTTGCTTTGTGGCAGGTTGCTTTGCCAGTAATGTAAGTACAGGGCAAGCATAATCGCCCATACAGCGGTCAGTGACCACAGCCAAACTGCAGGTAAGATCCGCTCAAGTAAGATAAGTGGCACAACGAGCATAATGAAACCGAACAGCTTTTTAACCTGTTCCATCCAGCCACCGGCTTTTGGTAGTAATTTACCGCCAGACGTCCCCAGTAATAATAGCGGTAATCCCATACCTAAACTGAGTGCATATAAAGTCAAACCACCTACCAGATAGTCGCCACTTTGTGCCACATATAATAAGGCCGCAGAAAGTGGAGCTGTGGTGCAAGGTGAGGCAATCAAGCCTGACAGTACGCCCATCAAGAACACGCTGACAATACTGCCGCCTTGTTGGCGATTGCTAGCGGCAGTGATTCGCTCGGTAAATTTGCTTGGTAAACGTAGTTCGAACCAGCCAAACATAGAGAGTGCCAATAAGACGAATAACAGGCTAAAACTGATTAAAACCGCAGGTTGTTGCAAGTAGCCTTGTACTTTGCCGCCTAAATGGGCGATCACTAAGCCTAGAATTGCATAGGTAACAGCCATACCTTGAACGTAAACAAACGATAAGCTAAAGGCTTTACGGGTCGATAGCCCCTTTTGCCCTGCTATTAAGCTCGACAGAATAGGGAACATGGGGAACACACAAGGCGTAAAGGCCAAACCTATGCCGACGATAAAAAAGAACCCAATGTTGGTCAGTAAACTTTGGTCTGCAAGGCGTTCGGTATAGGATTTGTCGTCATTATTTGTCACTGGTTCTTTGGTACTTGCCGCAGGTTCGGTTAACACCGCAGCGGCAATGTTAGCTGCGCTGGCATTGTTTGCGGTCGTTGAACTCCCAGCGATTTTAGTCAGTGGAATGGTGACAATTTCCGGTGGATAACATAAACCAGCTTTAGCGCAGCCTTGATATCGTACTTTTACAACAGCATCATCACCGATATCGCTGAGTTTGGCGACGACAGAAAACTGCTCAAAATACGCTTCGGTAACACCAAAGAATTCATCTTCGATTTCCTCCCCATGCGTTAGATCGGGCACTGTGATGGTGGCGCCTTTGGCAATAAATTCGAACTTCTTTTTATACAGATAATATTCTGGCGCTATATCCCACCCGATAAACAAAGTCTGCCCTTGTTGGTCAAAGTCGAGTTTAAATGCTTCATTTATAGGTAAGAAGGTGTGTTGTTTAGGTGCCAACAAGTTGTTGAGCACCGAGTTGTTTGCATGTGCGGGGAGCAATAACAGTCCCAAAAAAAGCACGAGCCAATAACGCATTAACTGAGTACCTCGTCCATCCAATTAAAATAAGCCTGAGCACCATCCACAACAGCAATTACTTGGACTTCTGGCACATCATAAGGATGTAATTGAAGTAGTAATTGCTGCAATGCGGCAAGTTTGTCACAGTGGGTTTTAATGATCATTTTGCATTCACTGTCGTGGCAAATTTTTCCTTGCCATGGGTAGATAGAGTGTATTTCAGGCAGTAAGTTCACACAGGCGGCTAATTTCTGTTCTACCAAGGCATTAGCCAAGGTTTTACCTTGTTGCAAAGTTGCGCAGGTGGTTAACACCAGTCGATAAGCAGTCGCTGTCATAATTTCTCAGCCAATAATTGTGCTGTGCTTAGTCTAACCAAAGCTCGCCGAAAAGTGTATGGTATTGAGCCTGCTTGTCTTTGCGAACAATCCCAGCCATTGCCGCCGCATGTTACTTGAATTTAGACCGTATTACCCATAGATCTCATTCATTGTCTGAGGAGAAGTTATGTTTCGATTATTGTTTTTGTTGTTTATTGCCGTGCCAATTGTAGAAATTGCGCTACTTATCCAAGTAAGCGAAGTGATTGGCGGATGGGCTACTATTGCACTGGTTATCGCAACTGCTGTGCTTGGTGCAAAATTAGTGAAACAGCAAGGTACTCAGGCGCTACGTTCAGTGCAAGGAGAAATGGCGCGCGGTCAAATGCCAGCAAAAGAGTTGTTTGATGGTTTATGCGTGGTGATTGCTGGGGTATTACTTATGACACCAGGCATTATGACCGATGCGCTTGGTTTTTTACTATTAACCCCTCTGGTGCGCGCCAAGCTCGCAGCAGGGCTTATGCGTCAAGCAACAGTGCATGTGGCGCGTGGTGCTGCTTATAGCCATACATCACACTATTCCACTGAGCGGTCACAGCCGCAGCAAAATAGCACCATCGAAGGTGAATTTGAGCGTAAAGATTAAAAAATTTTAATATCCACCTCTTGGGTTTTAGTTTCACAAGCCCCATAAAAGTGGCAACTAAATTTAAACAAATTTTCTGTCGTTAAATCAGGAAACTGTTAGGAGAACTAAATAAATGAACATTCGTCCTTTACATGATCGCGTAATCGTTAAGCGTCTTGATGAAGAAACCAAGTCAGCTGGCGGAATTGTTTTAACTGGCTCAGCCGCAGAGAAATCAACTCGCGGTACTATTATTGCTGTTGGCAATGGCCGCATGTTAGACAATGGTGAAGTCCGAGCGCTGGAAGTGAAGGTTGGCGACACTGTGTTGTTCGGCTCTTACATTGAAAAAACTGAGAAAATCGAAGGTCAAGAATACTTGATCATGCGTGAAGATAACATTCTTGGCATCGTTGGCTAAGTCTGACTCAATTTATTTCATTTAACCGAATTTAGAGGAATTTAAACATGGCAGCAAAAGAAGTTCGTTTCGCAGGTGATGCACGCAGCAAAATGCTTAAAGGCGTGAATATTCTGGCAGACGCAGTAAAAGTCACTTTAGGTCCAAAAGGCCGTAACGTTGTATTAGACAAATCATTTGGCGCACCAGTTATCACTAAAGATGGTGTTTCTGTTGCGAAAGAAATCGAACTTGAAGACAAGTTCGAGAATATGGGCGCGCAAATGGTGAAAGAAGTTGCGTCTAAAGCGAATGACGCAGCGGGTGACGGTACAACAACTGCAACGGTACTTGCGCAAGCTATAGTTAACGAAGGCTTAAAAGCGGTTGCTGCGGGTATGAACCCAATGGACCTCAAGCGTGGTATCGACAAAGCAGTGAATGCTGCGGTTGCTGAATTAAAAACCCTATCAGTACCTTGTGCAGACACTAAAGCGATTGCTCAAGTAGGTACTATCTCTGCTAACTCAGACGTAGAAATCGGTGACATTATTGCAACAGCAATGGAAAAAGTCGGCCGTGAGTCTGGTGTTATCACAGTAGAAGAAGGTCAATCACTAGAGAATGAACTTGATGTGGTTGAAGGTATGCAGTTTGACCGTGGTTACCTATCACCATACTTTATCAACAACCCAGAGAAAGGTGCGGTTGAACTAGACAGCCCATACATTCTTTTAGTTGATAAGAAAATTTCTAATATCCGTGAGTTGTTACCAACGCTTGAAGCGGTTGCAAAAGCAAGTAAACCACTACTAATCATCGCTGAAGACCTTGAAGGTGAAGCGCTAGCAACGCTAGTTGTGAACAACATGCGTGGCATCGTGAAAGTAGCAGCGGTTAAAGCGCCAGGTTTCGGCGACCGTCGTAAAGCGATGCTTCAAGACATCGCTATCCTAACTGGCGGTACTGTAATTTCTGAAGAAGTGGGCCTTGAGCTAGACAAAGCTACTGCGGAAGACTTAGGTACTGCGAAACGCGTCGTGATCACTAAAGATGACACGACTATTATCGATGGTGCGGGCGACCAAACTGCAATCGACGGCCGCGTCGCGCAAATCAAAGCACAAATCGAAGAAGCAACATCTGACTACGATAAAGAGAAGCTACAAGAGCGTATGGCTAAGTTGGCTGGCGGCGTAGCGGTTATCAAAGTGGGTGCTGCCACTGAAGTTGAAATGAAAGAGAAGAAAGACCGCGTTGAAGATGCGTTACACGCAACTCGCGCTGCGGTTGAAGAAGGTGTGGTTCCTGGTGGTGGTGTGGCACTGGTACGTGTTGCTTCTAAGCTACAAGACCTCACTGGTGATAACGAAGATCAAAACCACGGTATTAAAGTGGCTCTTCGTGCAATGGAAGCGCCACTACGTCAAATCGTATCTAACGCGGGTGACGAAGCTTCTGTCGTAGTAAACAATATCAAAGCGGGCGAAGGTAACTACGGTTACAACGCAGCGACAGGTGTTTACGCTGATATGCTAGAGATGGGTATCCTTGACCCAACTAAAGTAACGCGCTCTGCATTACAATTTGCAGCATCGGTTGCAGGTCTAATGATCACGACTGAAGCTATGGTTGCTGAAGTACCTAAGAAAGATGCACCAGCTGCTCCAGATATGGGTGGCATGGGCGGAATGGGTGGCATGGGCATGATGTAAGCCCAGCTAGCTCGATTCGCAGCTAATGCTAAAAATGCCAGTTAACTAAGTTAACTGGCATTTTGCTTTTCAAACCCTTGTTATTTTATCTTTTCTCTACTCAGTGAAACCCATCCAAATATCTTTTTTATTCTCATGCACGACGGCTTTTGTGGTGTGTCTTTGTCTTTTAAGGGATAAAAGCCGAGATCTTTACGATCAATAGGATCATAAAATGAAGACGTACGACATGTTGAGCGGCAGACAGTAAGGCAATAAACATGAATAGAGCACTGCGATTGAGCGAATACGAGCTTAAAACGGTGATAAAATGTGCGCTTTTGAAACGATTAGCTTGTTTTTTGTCCGAACGAACCGTTTTTCTAAGTTTTTTCAAAAAATCGCTTGATCCAAAATTAGATCTGCCTATAATGCGCATCCACTGAGACGGACAACGGCGCTGCAAAGCAAAGTACGAAGTTAAAGTTGAGTCGAGTAAAACTGAGTTTGAAGCTTCGAAAGAAATAACAAATTAAGTGTTGACAATAAATGTGGATGACGTAAGATGCGCATCCCTGCCGCGAAACGAATCGCGGCGAACTTTGAAAGTTCGTACTGTTCTTTAACAATTTAAAGCAATCATCTGTGTGGGCACTCGTACAGGTTGAGTTCTAACAGCTAAGCTGCGCTGCAGCGAAGCACAAAAATTTAGAGTCTCAAATGTAACTGAGTGACTATAACAGTC